>JBOGBM010000069.1:0-3026 GCA_051656205.1 Metamycoplasmataceae bacterium | reverse complement strand
GAAAGATTTCTGGAACATTTGAAGGTGAGTTAGAAAATATGGAAAAATCTAAAAAAACAACACTGAATGATTTATTAAGAATTATGAATAAAAGTTTCGAAGCGATAGATAAGAAATTTGAGGCCATGGATAAGAAAATTGATTTAATGAATAAGAAAATAGATTTACTGGACAAAAGACTCGAAGTCATGGATAAGAAAATAGATTTAATATTAGCCACACCAACAATTCAAAGAGAAATTGATCATAAAGCATTAAGTGAATTGGATTAGTTTCTGAAGTTTAAAACTAAATTGATATTTTTATAACATTCTTCTTTCATATACTTTCTTTACATATAATTGAATATTTTTAAAATAAAGCTTATTTTGGGTTATTATAACTTTCTTTCTATATGATTAAGGGAGTAGATGTGAAAAAAATCATTAAAGGGATCACAAATATCAAATTACATTGAAAAGACTACGAAGTAATAGTTGAGCAAGAAGAACTGGATACTGGAAATATTTCCGGAACATTTAAAGGGAAGTTAAAAATTATGAGCAATTCTAAAAAAACAACAATCAATGATTTAGCAAAAATCATGAATAAGGGTTTTGAAACAATAAACAAGAGATTAGATATTATTGATAAGAAAATAGATTTAATATTAGCTACACCAACAATGCAAAAAGAAATTGATCATAAAGCATTAAGTGAATTGGATTAGTTTTTGACATTAATAATGAAACTTTAATTTGTTATTTTATTGTTATTCATGTGTTGAAAGGATAAAGAGATGAGCAAGAATGTCAGATAGTTGAGTGATAAATACTCTTTTCGTTATTTTTTTAATATCATCGATTACTGCCATGATTGTTTTTTATTTTAAGAATAGGAATTATAGAAAATTGCAAAAAAACAAAGAATTTGAGATTGTTCCTATTGTTAGAAATTTTGATATTTGACAATCATTAAAGAAAAAATATTTACAATTAGCTATTGCTATATTTGTTACTTGAATAATGTCTCTTGCTTTTGCAATTGTTGGAATAATTCTTATTAGTAATAACAATTTTGAAACACAACCACCGAAGACATACTGACAATTATTCACTTCTCCTCCATTTGTTGTTGTCGGTTTCTTTTTTATTAGTATTTTTATTAATGTAATTTTATATTACAGAGAAAGACATATATGCTCAAAATTATTTTATAATAAGAATTTTATTGAAGATGTTAATTTAAAAAAAATGAAATGATTTTTCCAAACAAATCTTCGTCTTAATACTTTTATAACATTGCATTCATCATTTTTGGCTTTGATTTTTGCAATCATTATTTATAGGGATATTGAAAAGAATAACGAAAAACAAGTTAATGATATTTAGGATATTGTAAGTGAATTATAAAGGAAGGAAAAAATTTCTAAAGATTTAAGTGTGGGAGAAAAAGAGAACTAGAAAGCAATGAAATTAGTAAAAAGTATTAATAAATAACAGAAAACTATAAAGATGGGATTTAAAGATATAGAACTATAAGTTAGCTAACGCTTCAATTAACGCTACATAAAAATCTAGGAAAATGAAAATGTTTTTAAGAATAAAAAAAGAACTTTGATTAGTTCTTTTTTGATATTTATATTAATAATAAATTATTAATTGTCTGCTTTTTTAGAATTGCAAGAAACACATGTCAATTGCAAATTGTCTGTTGAATCGCTTCCACCTTTGGCACGAGGTTTTATGTGATCAACACTCCATGCATTTTTGCTTGTAGGTTGAGATGATACATGAGCACCTTTAACTAATGTTTTACCACATAAATTGCAACTTTTATGACTATCAGCGCAACCATTCAAATTACAATTACATTTTTTCCCTTTTGTTCAAACCTCTAAAATTTTGTTTTTACTTAAACTCACTATCATACCTCCTGAATAAAATTGAAATATTATAAATTATCTAAAATTTCAATTTTAATAAATTATAACATAAACTTTATTATGAAATCATTACTACAGAGAGTGTTAATGACTTTAATAATTAGAATATAAGGAATATTTAGTTTAGATTTTGACTTAGTGTTCTTTTTAATTTGGAAAAGTATTTATAATGTAAAGTAAATTTAAGAGAATGTAAAAATAAATAATTAAGAACTATAAAAAAGATATCATTATGGTTTTTATTTATATTAATTTCTTAAATCCTAAATTATTAATTTAATCCCGATTTAATGCAATCTAGAATACTCTTTATTGTATTCTCATCATCAAATATATATTTCATGGTTGTATGAGAAGTGATATCAAAAGGAAGTTTAATATTTTTGTCCTCTGATTCAAAAGGATATACACTCTCATGCATTATTAATAATGCAGGCTTATCATAAGCATGAGCCATCCCAATTTCATACATTACATTTGCATTAATAGGATTATCCTTTTTGTTTTCAAATTTCTTAAATGTTAAATCTGCTATAAAATATTTACAATTTTTTATTTCGTTTTTGATTCTAGAGTGTATATTTCCTGCTAGAGGATCGTCTTCCAACATAACAACTGGTAATTTCAACTCGGATTCTATTTTCTTTTTTAGCATGTCATAAAAATTTTTAGTTTCATTATTTCCAAATTCTCTAGCAAAAAAAATTTTATTTAAATTTGATTCTGAAGAAAAAAATTTGTATGAAACATAGTATTTTTTTATAATTTCTTTGCTTTTTGTAATCTTTCTTTCAATTGAGACCAAATCATTTCTAGCTCGTTCTTGTTCTTGCTCTTTAATAATTAAAAATTTTCCAATTTCTAACTCTTCAATAAAAGCCATAATTATCTTATGAGGATCTACAATTTTTTCTTTATCAATAAACTTTTTTACATTATTTTGATATGTTCCAAATATAGAACCGAATGAATGATTTAGTGTTGATGATGAATAAAGTAAATCTCCTAAGTCACAATTATCTTTAATGAAAATCTTAAACTTTTCAAGTAGTTTTCTATAATTTTCTGATTTATCCATAATTCTCATCCTTAGTTTATATAA
>JBOGBM010000068.1:0-21853 GCA_051656205.1 Metamycoplasmataceae bacterium | reverse complement strand
AACTTCACGAAAATATTAATAAGTATAAACTTCAAGATATTTTTGATGCTTTTGAAATTCGCATTGAAGAGCATATTATAAATAATGGTGAAAATTTTTCATCTGGTCAAAAACAGTTTATTGTCCTTCTTCCTTTGCTGATAAATAATTATGAATTGATTTTATTGGATGAAAGCTTTGATAATATCGATGAAAATAATTTTAAGAAACTTCGAAACTTACTAACAACTATTCATAAAAATAAAATCTTTATTGAAATATCTCACAATAATAAATATTTATACAATGATAGGAGAATAAATTTTGAAGACTTTAACAACAGTAAGTAAAGATTTAATAAATTATATACTTCTATTTCTTTTTATTAGTTTTACAATTCTATTTTTTATTGTACAAATTGATATTGAAAAAAGTTTTGAAGCTCTCATGAATATTGATGAGGATAATGCAATAACATTAATAATCGATTCTACTGATGCATATTTTATAAATGAAAGAGAAACAATAACCTTTATTATTAATAATAAATTATATACCATCCGTCATGTTGTGTTAGTTCCACTTCCAAATAATTTATTTTCCATTGAAATAAATGATAAAGATTTGGAACAACTTTTACAACCCAGTACAATTCTAAGAATAAATATAAATATTAATTCACAGAAATTATATGAACTATTATTTAAAGTAAAATAAATATTGCTATAATTTATCAAATGAAACCTACTTTAAATATTGAAACAATTAATGGATACACTTTTAAATATAAAAAAGAATATAATAATATTTTGAAATATTTTTGTGAGGAATTTAATATTAAGGAAAAAATAATAGTTGATTTACTTGTTACTAATAATGCAGGTATGCAAGCTATTAATAAAGAATACAGAATGATTGATAAAATTACAGATATTCTATCATTTCCAACTGATAATTTCATCGATTATTCATTTACTAAAGAAAGACACATGGGAGAAATTATTATTTCATATGAGAAATTAATCTCTCAGTCTGAGGAATTCGGACATTCAGAGTTAAGAGAATTTTGTTATATGTTTGCTCATGGACTTGTTCACCTAAATGGGATGGATCATAAAAAAAATAAAGCAGAAGAAATTGAATTTAATCTTCATGTTGATAATATAATTAATAAGATAAAAGTTAATAGGTGATAATATGTTTGAAATTTTAAAAACAGTAGCAGAAAAATCGTACTCTCCTTATTCCGGATTTAAGGTTGCAGCTGTTTTAGAAATGAAAGATGGGAAATATATTAGTGGAACCAATATTGAAAATAGCTCTTTTCCATCTTCGATGTGTGCTGAAAGAGTTGCGATAAGTGTTGCACATATGCAAAATATTGATTTTAATGAGATTGTTAGTGTTCATATTTATAGCCCTGATGCAAACTTTATTCTCGCTCCGTGTGGTGGTTGTCGCCAAGTGATGACTGAACACCTTAATTTAGATACGTATATTATTATGTATTCAAATGAAGGCCAATATATAGCTAAAACTCTTGATGAAATGATCCCCTTTTCATTTGTTGCAAGAAACTTTTTGGGTAAAAAATAATGAAGGTTTGTTTTGTCGCGATAATTGGAAGACCTAATGTTGGTAAAAGCAGTCTACTAAATACAATATTAAATTATGATTTATCAATAATATCCCCAAAACCTCAAACAACAAGAGATCAAATATTAGGAATATATAATAATGAAAATTATCAATTTGTTTTTACTGATACTCCAGGTATTCATAAAGCAGAATCACAATTTGGTGAAATCTTAAATGACAAATCCTATAAAAGTATGAAAGACATTGATTTAATTTTATTTCTTCAACCAGCCGATGAAGAAATTTCTATTGGCGACAATTTTATTATTGATAAAATTATTAATCAAAAAAATAAATTAGCAATTATTACTAAAATTGATAAAATATCTGAACCTAAAATATTAGAAGAGAAGGCACAATTTTTTAAGGATAAGAAATTTGATTCTGTCTTAGGAACATCTATTAATATACCTCAATCTATTGATGCTTTAATTAATGAAATCAAAAAATACTCATATGAATCCAATCCATTTTATGATTTGGATGATGTTACAGATAAATCTTCATCATTTATTGCAAAAGAAACAATTAGAGGAGCTGCAATTAATTTATTAAGAGATGAACTACCACATGCAATAGTCGTTGAAATCACTCAATACAAAGAATCTGATGAAGAAGATGAAATATCAGCTACTATTTATGTCCAAAAAGAATCTCAAAAGGGTATAATTATTGGAGCAAATGGATCTATGATTAAAGCTATTGGTTCGGCCGCTAGACTTAGTTTATCTAAAAAATTTGATAAGAATATTAAACTTTGAACTAAGGTTAAAGTTCAAAAGAATTGAACTAATGATGCTGAACAAATTAAAAAGTTTGGTTATTAAAGGAAAAGAGTATATAAATGGAAATAATTAATATTTTATGAGTTTTTTTAATAAGCTTTGCAATTAATTACTTCTTTTTTATATTTGCCTGATTTTTCAAAAGTGACGTTTTTACTGATATTACTTATGCTTTATCATTTTCAGTATTAACTATAATATTTTTAGTTTGATATCAAAATTTTCATCTCACTCAAATTTTAGTTTTCATTCTAATGAATTTATGAGCCTTTCGTCTAGGAGCATATTTGTTTTCTAGAATAATAAAAATAAAGGTTGATCATAGATTTGACAAAATGCGAAACTCATTTTGAAAATTTGGTTCATTTTGAACACTACAAGCATTTCTGGTTTTTATGACTGCTTTACCAGGAATAATGTTTTTAACGATAGATGAAAATACATTAAGTGGTAATTCATGAATTAATTTATCATCATTAATTTTATTGATAAGTTTATTTGGGTTAATATTTGAAACAATCGGTGACTACCAAAAGAATGTTTTTTATAATGAGAAGATAGCCAAAAAAGAGAACATTGACAATGTTTTTATTAAAACTGGATTATGAAAAATCACTCGCCATCCTAATTATTTCGGAGAAGCAAGTTTTTGATATGGAATATGCTTAACAATGATTGTTGCCGTTATCCTTTCAGATAATTCATGACATAAATATCTTTTTATTCTTTTAATAATTTCACCTTTAATTTTAAATCTTTCTTTAATTTATGTTTCAGGATTAAAACTATTAGAATCAAGAGAATGAAGCAAACTAAAAAATAATCCAGATTATCAAGACTATATTAAAAAGACAAGTATGATTATTCCTTTTGTTGGAAAAAAAGGAAGATTGAGTCTTCATAAAAAAGAACATTTAAAGTAATTTGTTTTTTTCAAATTTGTTTAATAATAATCTTTTGACGAAATGATACACCATTAACATTGCTTTAACATCATTTTCACAATATTTCTTTAGTTGTTCTTCAACTTCTTCTCACTCATTATCGCCAATGGCTCCTAATCTTCTATTAATAGCTTTGCTCATTGCCATTAAACCGTTTTTAACTTCTAAATTTGCATAGGGTTCAATCATTATATTTAAATCATATCCCATTTTAGTTATGAATTTTTCGATAGTTTTGATACTTGAAAACCCATATAATTCTCATAAAAAGATAGGAGGTAAATTTTTATTTATTGAAGTAGTCTTAAATAACTCTCATAAATCTACTGTGGATCCTATAATAATTTGTATCTTCAAAATATATTTTTTGACAAGTAATGAAAAATTATCATCCTGTTTTATGAATTCATGCTCCTTTAAAATTTTAATCATATCATTTAATTTTGAATTTTCATATGACTTATTATAAACAACAAATGCATCAGCATTTTCATCGAATATTGAATCAATTATCTCAAATATGTGGGCATAATTAATTTCTTTAGGATCAATTATAAGATTTTTAATATTCATTATTTCATCATATTTTGTTTTGATTACTGAAACTTGAAAAACCAATTGTTGATATGGTAATGTGTATTCCATTATTGGAAAAGGAAGTGAAAAACCTTCAAAATCATATCATACCACTCTTTTTCTTTCTAGTGGTTTTATAAATTTCTCAATAGCCTCATAATCTATCGAATTAACATGGTTTTTAATCATATTAGTTGCTTCATGTTTATCATAATATTCATTAAGAGTTTCTTCATCGAAACACACGGAAAGAATTTTTTTGTTATTCATTAAGTTTCCGCTTATGGGTAGTAAATACGGATAACGTTCTTGAAGAATTTGTCTAAGAAATTTACTACTTCCTCACTTACTTGCATAAGGTCCTTTTATATTTTTTCTTTTCTCATTTCTCGCTTTATTAATTAAACTTATATAATTATCGATATCGCTAAAGTATAATTCTTTGCTTAGATTGCGAGTAGATATTTTGTAAAATATAGTGCCTCCATTCTTTTTATAATTACCAAATGCTGCTTCTTTTAAAGAAGAGAGTGAATCATTTCTTTTAGAGGGTTTATTTATTGATGTATTTGCGAAAAAAGTTTCCTCGAATGTTATTTTATCATTCTTTTTAAAGGTTTTGATTTCAATAGTATATATAGAAAAATTTTTAACTTTATATCCTTGTTTTAAAACAATATTATAATCAAAAAATGCCTTAATATAATTATTTCTTTTGGTTCCTGTGCTCACATTCATATTCGATATCTTTAGAGAATCCTTATCGAATAATGTTGGTTTACTTATTGCTCCATTATATTCAAAAATAGGATATAAAATAGCATGAACATTAGGATCATTCATTGCTTCTTTTGTCTTAATAATTCCTATTTCTGATTTCTTTTCTTTTATTATTAAAATATTTAATCCTCTTGCTTTATATTTATTTTCTATTCATTCCCTGAAATTATCATTAATAACATCAAAACCTGTTTTATTATATTCCACATAATTAACATCCTCATCATCAAATTCTAAAGATCAGTATTCATTCTCATCTTCATATTTTTCTTCAGTGATTATCTCATTACTTTTGAAATCATTTCAAACAAAATATGGTGGACAAGTGAGATATTTTTCCAAATGCTTTCAGGTAATTTTTTTTTCATTATTCATAATCTAATTTTAATTTCCCTTCATCTCTTCATTTTGATAATAAAATTTTATATTCCTCTTCATTATGACATTTTAAATATTCAACTAAATCCGCATCCTTTATAGGATGATATTGTGGAGATATTCCTGAAGTAGTATATTCTTTATATCAATTCTTAATCTTTTTTATATCATCTAATATTTGAGCTTCATTAATTCTATATTTGTAGTTCTTTATTCTTCTTAGATTAATCGGGAAATTTTTGGGATCTTTATAATCATCTTCCTTTAAAAAAGTAGCAACTATTCAAAAATCTTCAACACCCATCAAATACGAATAAAGTTGAGCTTGCTTTAAATATGAAATAGGTACCCCATACTTATTTCAATTTTCATAATTTTTTTCCCCAGTGGTTTTAATTTCTATAATTATTTTTTTGTCTCTAATGTAACCATCTGGCAATCCACCGATAACATCGTCTTTATCTGCAAAATAATCAAAATTATATTTCACTGGATCATATGTTTCAATTTTTAGATTCAATTTTTTTTCGATTACCTCAACGACTTTAGGTTCAATATCAATTCCAGCATCAACATATTTGCGATCTAAAATTGGCAATCCAATCCATGACATTCTTGCAAAAGCTGCAAATTGTGACTTATAATCATCAGTTTCTAAAACATCTCCAACAGAAGAACCACCTATTTTTTTAAATCCATATTTATTTCAAAGTCTTTTTTCTAAAAGTTTTTTATGAAAGTCCTCACTCAAAGTGACTCTTTGTGTTATTTCATCTAGATTATAATCAATGTTATTATAGAAATGTCTTTTGCTCAATTTCATATGTCAATTATATACTAATTAATTACTTATAGAATCTCAACCTGCTACTTGGAATATTTGCAAATTTTTTCTTAATATATTTTTACTAAAAAAATATAATAAATCTTGTATAAGAAATTGGTTTAGTATATAATTAATTTGCATAATTAACAATTTGCCGATTTAGCTCAGTGGTAGAGCAGCTGGCTGTTAACCAGTTGGTCACAGGTTCAAATCCTGTAATCGGCGCCAGTTTTGGCCTATTGGTGAAGCGGTTAACACACATGGTTTTCATCCATGGATTCACGGGTTCGATCCCCGTATAGGTCACCAAAAAGGAAGATTAGCTCAGTTGGGAGAGCACCGCCCTTACAAGGCGGGGGTCATGGGTTCGAGCCCCCTATCTTCTACCATTATGCCGTCTTAGCTCAGTTGGTAGAGCAACTGACTTGTAATCAGTAGGTCGTAGGTTCGAATCCTATAGACGGCACCATTTTTGCGCCCTTAGCTCAGCAGGTAGAGCAAATGGCTTTTAACCATTGGGTCAGAGGTTCAAATCCTCTAGGGCGTACCAATATGTCAATTGATGACTCCAAATATTATTTTGAAAGATAAATATTATTTTGCGCGAGTGGTGGAATTGGCAGACACGCTAGATTTAGGCTCTAGTGCCTTACGGTGTGAGGGTTCGAGTCCCTCTTCGCGCACCAATCCATATTTTATGTGACCAAACAATATAAAAAATGAAGCCAATAAGGCTTTTTATTATTCCGAAGAACAAATAAAAAATCCATAATTGGATTTTTTTTATATTCATTATTTAATTGCTACTTCAGCTTTTTTAATAACTTCAGCAAGTAGATTGCATGATTTATTAAATTGTTCTTGTTCGGGTTTTGAAAGAGAAACTTCAATAATAGATTCTACTCCATTCATTCCGATTATAGCTGGAACTCCAGTATAAAGACCCTTATTCTTATATTCTCCATTTAAGTAAGCACCAACCATTAAAACCTTTTTAGAATCTGTTAAGATATTAAAACAAATATTTGCTAATGCTGAACCAATACCGTAGAATGTTGCTCCTTTTCTATCAATAATCTCATAAGCCTTTTTATAAACTGTTTCATGAATTTTTGGATATTTTTTAGGATCAATCTTTCCATTCTTTTCGAAGTCAGAAAGAGGTTTACCACTAATTGTTGCGGAAGAGAAAACTGATACTGATGAATCTCCATGTTCTCCTAAAACATATGCTTGAATTGAACTAGTTGCAACGTCAAGTTCTTGAGATAGAATTCTTACAAATCTTGCTGTATCTAATGATGTACCAGAACCAACAACTTTGTTTTTGTCGAATCCTGTAACTTGTTGATATACATAAGTTAAAACATCAACAGGATTAGAGGCAATAACAGTAACACCTTTAAATCCAGATTTTTTAATCTCAGTCGCTATGGTTTTCATAATTTTTGCGTTACCTTCAACCATATTTATACGTGTTTCCCCAGGTAATTGAGGTCTTCCAGCTGTGATAACTACAATATCAGCATCTTTGCAATCACTATATTTAGCATGAAAAACATTGAAGGGAAATGTTGATGTAGCAATGGCATCTTCCATGTCTAGAGCATTACCTTGTGCAACCTTATCATTAACATCAATGATTCCATATTCTTGAGCTATTCCTCTATTCATTGCTGCATAAAGAAATGAATTTCCAACTGCTCCTGAACCTACTAAAATAATCTTTTTAACTTTCATATATATTCCTTATTTTTAAATTTTATAACTTAAATTATATAACTAAAAAATTAAAAATAAATATATTATGAAAAACAATTACAAAATTTAAAAGTTGATTATCCTAGGTTAATAATTCCAAAAGCATTTAATCATAAGAAAACCGCTGGAATAACCGGTATAAAGATTGCCAATATACAAACAATTAGTTCCATCCCTTTTGGTCTAACCATAAATAAATAAAGTAATCCACCAATAAATCATGTAAATAATGCAAGAATTAAAAGAATTAATCTTGTTCCACTTACACCAGAATTTTTATTATTTTTTGCCATGTTATTTCCTTTCTCGAATTATCAAAAATAATTAAACAAATTATACTATCTTTTTAATTCAAAAAAATATATTAATATATAATTTTATTTTGTTAAAGTGATATACTTTTATTTTAATAAAGTTATATTGTTATAAAAATAATTTACTTAAACTTAACAAGAAGGAGAACTATGAATTTGAAAAAACTTTACTCTACAATGATAATAACTTCATTAGCAGTTGCTCCTTTGATTATCCTCTCCTCATGTTCGAGTACTTCTTATGTTATTTTGATTCCAAAAATAACGGAGAATAAGATAGCACAAATACAAGAAGAGATAGCTAATGATACTGCTCAAGTCTGAATTGATGAAAGAAAAGCTTGAACAAAAGATCAATGATTAGTAGCTGATTATCCCTTAACTGGATATATTAGTGGTGGAAATGTAATTGCTGCAAACATTTTGAACATAAAAGTGAATATTTTTGAAGATCAGATAAGTTTTGTTATCGAATTGGATAAGAATTCCCTAAATAGATTCCTTGATAATAAAACGGAATGAAGCGTTTTAATCCCTCAAGTAGCATCATAAAATAATTAATATTTTATAACCAAACAATACTAATTTGGTTCTAATAAAATATCTTTCAATCATTAGAAGAAAATAATATAGAAAGTAGGCGAAAAAGAATTGTCTAAACCCATTATTGAATTAAAAAATGTAACTAAAGAATTTGATCAGAAAGTTATTCTTAATAATATTGATCTTTCAGTATATGAAGGGGAATTTATAACACTTTTAGGTCCTTCCGGATCTGGAAAAACCACTATTTTAAGACTTATAGGGGGTTTTGATTGAGCGACTAGAGGTGAAATTAATTTTAAAGGACTTGATATTAAGGATTTGCCTGCACACCTTAGGGAAACATCGACAATTTTTCAAGATTATGCATTATTTCCTCATTTAAGTGTTGAGAATAATATCAAATATGGCTTGAGACTTAAAAGGTTTGATAAGCCGAAAGAAGATCTTAAAGAAAATATTAATAAATTATTAAAACTAAAAGTTAAGCAATGAGAAAAAAAAGCAAATGCTGAAATGAAAAAGCTTGATAAAATCCAAACTGAATACATGAATAATCTTGAAACTAAAAAGTTGACAGAGAAAGAAAAAATTAAAATTCAGAATTGATTAGATGATTCCGATTTTAAATATTCGTATTGAGAAACATATGTTGGCCAAGAAACTAAAAAATTTAACAAAAGATATTTACAAAGAAAAATAACTAATAAAGAATTAGATGAAAAAATGCTCGAAGCGCTTAAATTAGTTGAACTAGAAGGTCATGAAAAGAAATCAATTGATAAATTATCTGGTGGTCAAAAACAAAGAGTTGCACTTGCTAGAGCCATTGCTGTTGAACCTAAGATCCTTTTATTAGATGAACCACTTTCCTCACTTGATGCCAAAATTAGAGAAAAAATGCAAGTTCTTTTATCGGATTTACAAAGAAAATTAAATATTACTTTTATCTTTGTAACACATGATCGTGAAGAAGCATTGCAATTATCAGATAGAATTGCTGTAATAAGAAATGGTAAAATCGAACAATTTGACACCCCAAAAGAGATTTATGATTATCCTATAAATAAATGGGTTGCACAATTCATTGGTGATTATAATATGTTTAATGGAAAAATTGTTGATGATTCTAGTGTTTTATTTTTAGGAAAAGAATATAAGTTCTGAAAACAAAAATATTCTTTTGAACCTGACACATTAGTCGATGTCTTAATAAGACCTGAGGATATTATTATTAAAAAAAGTAGTGGTTTTATTAGTGGATATGTGCTTTCTTCGACATATAAAGGAAGTTATTATATTACAGTTGTTAAAACTAGAAAGTCGAATTTTATTGTTGAATCTACTAATGATTATGATGAAGGAGAAAAAGTATATTTGGATTGAACGATAACATCCTTGCATTTAATGCCAAAAGAAGAAGAACAAGTAGAGGTTGAAAATAATGCAATATCTTAAATCAATAAATAAACAATCATTATTATTTATTCCTTACATTTTGTTTTTTGTTTTATTTATATTTGTTCCTTTATTTTTTATACTTATTACTTCATTTTTAATTCCTATTGGAGCCAGTCCAGATTATGATAATGCTGAACTACTAAAAGATTTTACATTTTGGGTTATCTTTTTTAGATCTTTAGGAATCGGAATTGGAAGTTCTTTAATTTGTTTAGCAATTGCATTACCATTTGTTTATATTATTTTATTAATAAAAAATAAAAGTATTAAGATAGGAGTTTTATCTTTAATACTAGCGCCTTTATTTATTTTTACACTAGTAAAGGTTTTGGCTCTTAAAGGATTTTTTACATATGTTTTTGATGAAAGGGCCTTAGATGGAGCCGGGGCTCTGATAATTGGGCTTGTGTATTTAAATTTACCTTTTATGGTTATTCCTCTTTATGTTGTTTTTTCGAATATGCCAAGAAATATTGTTGATGCATCTGAAGATTTAGGTTATACGAAAATACATACATTTATTAAAATAGTTATTCCGTATGGATTAAAAGCAATTTGTTCAGGGATAACGATAGTATTTTTAATGGGAGTTTTAAGTGTTGCAGTTAGTGACAAACTTATAATCAATTCTGAGCAAAACAAATTACTTGGAAATATAATTAATGATTTGGCGAATCCTTCGAACGGTTTCGATATGCAACAAGCTTCAACAGTAGTTATGATAACAATATTTTCTGTTGGAATAATATATGTATTAATTAATGCTATTCCTTGATTGTATCAAAAAATAAAAGGCGGTATAAATGACTAGATTTAGAGAATTTTTTAAGTATTTTTATATTGTAAGTATTTTAGTAATTTTTTACATTCCACTTTTTTTTGCTGCTATCTTTAGTTTTAATGAAACAAGTGATAAAGGTTTTATTACTTTTACTCATTGAAATGGTTTTACATGAGAAGCCTATGAAAATCTATTTTCAGATAAGATGGTTGCCGCTTTTATGAGTTCTTTATTATTAGGGACCTTATCCAGTTTAATAGTAATTATTTTCTCTCTTCTAACTGTTTTTAGTATTTGAAAACAAAAAAGTAGAACAATAAAAGTTATTAGAAATGTTTCTACAAATATTTCATTAATAAATCCAGATGTTATTATTGGAATTTCACTAGCTATATTTTTTACCTTATCTTTTGGAGTTTTATCATCAGAATCAGAAGGATTTGGTAGGGCATTAATAGGACATGTTGTGATGATTTTACCATATGGCATTTTGATAATGTATCCAAAGAGCGAGAAATTCAACAAATCAATTTTTGAAGCTAGTTATGACTTAGGTTATTCAAAAATTAAGACGTGATTTAATACATACTTTATCTATATGTTACCTTCAATAACTTTCACATTATTGGTATCAATGGTTCTTAGTTTTGATGATTTTATTATTACAACTATCACATCAAATACTCAAACTGTTGGAACAGAATTATATCAAGGAAGATTTCAATCATGAGCTCTTGCCTTGGGATCTATTTTATTAGTTTCTGTAATTACTTTAAATGCAGCATTATTTATCAAAAATTCAAGAAAGGCGGATAAAATATATGAAAGATAAAAAAATATGACTATGACTTTTTTTTCCAATAGTTTTTTTTGGAGCTATAATGACTGGAGCGATTTATAAAACTGTAAATCCTTATAAACCGACCATTTACAATTATCAATCCTATGTTAATCCTGATTTAATTCCAGAAATCGAAAAAAATTATTCATATCGTGAGTATAAACTTAATTCTGAATTTAATAATGCGATTGATAATAACAAAGCAATTGCGGGAATATCGTCAGATTACATGTTGATTGATTTGATCAATACTAATAAAATTTCTAAGATTAATTTCGTGGAAGCTTTTGGTGTTGACAATCCAACTATTTTTTATTCAGAGGCTACAAACAAACAACTTGAATTTTTTGATAAATTCATTGCACCAAACGCTAAGGTTAAGGGTGATGTTGATGGAGAT
This sequence comes from Metamycoplasmataceae bacterium, assembly GCA_051656205.1. GTDB lineage: Bacteria > Bacillota_I > Bacilli_A > Mycoplasmatales > Metamycoplasmataceae > UBA710. The sequence goes on along the minus strand of JBOGBM010000068.1, from coordinate 9,846 downwards.
GGAATTGTTGATCGTTTCTCAGAATATATTATTCCTATTTGAATAAATAACAAAGTGTTTATTTATAATTCAGATAAAATAAATGGGAATGTTCCTGATTTTACTGGAAATGATTTTTCACATGAAAGTATTTTAAAGGAATTAAGAAGAAGCGGTGTTGATATTTGATCATGAGTTAATGCTCCCATTGAGAATAGTGTAGTTGGTTCTGAGCTTGATGATGTTTTTGATACAACATTAACAAACGACAATTACATTAAAAGAATTGATCAATTTTCTCAAATTGTAAAAAATGGCACAGGACATGAAATTAGCGATTTTTCAACTAATATTTTTGAGGGTGATTCAGATGTTGTTTTACAATCAACTATCGATCCGAAATCATTTATTCAAGGCTCATATTTGTTTAATGGTGACGCATTAGATGCTTACTGATCGGAGGATAATTTTTCTAATGTTCCTACAGGAACAATTAAACTAGTAAAACCCGAAAATTCTCTTTCATTTGTTGATGGTTTTGTTGTATCATCATCAATCTCTGAAAAGAATCATATTGAATTATTGCAAAATTTAATTCCAGTATTTTTTGAAGGCAAATTTATGAGTAAAGAGGAAATATCATTAGCAGTTACATTAGAAGACGGAACAATCGATTGAGAATTACTTCCAGCCCTAAGTAATTTTGACTATGTTAATTACACCCCTACATCTAAGGGCGAATATGAGTTTATTTTAGAAAATTATTTTGTTGATGAAGACGAACCTGAAATTGCCGAATCATTTTATATAATCGAAGCATATCAAATTACACCGATTGTCCCTGTTAATGAAGAATTACAGTCAAGAATTGCTATTGAATTTAGAAGAAGATTGAGAATGTAATTTCGTTAATCATTTAATATATATTAAACCATCTAATTCCATATTCTAAATATATGCTATTATAAATATATGCTATTAAAAAAAGAAATTGTCTTAAAGTCAAAGGACAAAGTAAGAATAGACAAATTCATTGCTGATAATACTGACTTTTCAAGAAATGAAGTTAAAGAAATTATTGATATTTATGGTGTTTATGTTGATAATATACTTGTTAGAAAACCTAAATTTATTATTAATGATGGGCAAACTATAACAATAAAAGAAAAACCACAAAATGAGATCTCAATTGTTGCTCAGGATATTCCGATCGAAGTAGTATTTGAAGATGAACATATCATAATAATAAATAAAAAAAGTGGAATGGTTGTTCATCCTGCTCCTGGCAATAAGGATGGAACATTAGTGAATGCACTTCTTTTCCACTTTAAAGATCTATCTGATTTAAATGGACCGATTAGACCAGGTATTGTTCATCGTATCGATAAACACACAAGCGGATTAATTCTAATTGCCAAAACAAATGTGGCTCATAAATATTTTGCTGAATTGATTAAAGATCATAAAATAAATAGATATTATAAAGCCCTTGTTGTTGGGAAGGTTTTAAACGATGTTATTCATATAAATGTTCCAATTGGAAGAAATGTTAATGATCGCCAAAAAATGATGGTTACAAAACAGAATTCAAAGAATGCTATCACTCATGTCTATCCAGAAAAAATTTATCCAAACTATACATTAGTACGTTGTGAATTAGAGACAGGTCGAACTCATCAAATTAGAGTTCATTTGAAACATATTAATTTTCCGATTGTTGGTGATCCTATTTATGGAAAGTATCTTGATTCCTTCAATCAAAGATTACATGCCTATAAATTATCTTTTATTCATATAACAGGAACATTTATTGAAATTGAAGCTCCAATACCGGAAGAATTTTTCGACAATATTCACTTAGATTAATAATAATAATTCGAAATATTAAATTAAATAATTATCTGTTTTTGATATAATGAATAAAATATAATATTAATTTAAAAAATTAATATTTTTAAGAAAAGGGGTTATATGTTTCCAGAAGCAATGAACAGTGCTAACATGAAAAAAGTTAGTGAACTCTGAGAAGAAGAAAAAAAATATAGATGATGAATAATTGGTTTTGCCACTTCATTAGTTGTTTTGTTTTTACTTAATTTAATTTTTATAATATTTGCATATGTAAATGAAACTGCATTAATAACAGCTTTCAAAGGATTTGCTAATACTAATGAAAACCAAGCTAAAGAATTATTTGAAACTATAACTATTTTTTGTCTAATGTGAACAATAGCTTTCTTCTTGAGCTCTATTGCTTTTATATATTCGATTTTTAATTCTTACAAAATAAAGTCATTCGAAAAATTGGACTCTTTCTCTTCCTTCTTTCTTGGATTTCAAACATTCTATTCATTTCTTAGTATTTTTAATTTAAGAAACCCCGACTATAATGATAATACATTCATGATTTTGTATTTCATGTTACCGCTTTTATCAGCTCCAGTATGATTATTGTTAGCGAGACAAGTTAAAAAAATTAAAAGATCATTTTTTATTGCTAAAAGACAAGAAGAAATTACTGCATTTTATCAAGCAAATCAAGGTCAAATGGGAAATAATGGTTTTCAATCTCCATTTGGGTTTCCGTTTCAACAACCCGCACAACAAGAACCTATTAATGCTAGTCAAGTGGTTGATGAGAATTTTGAAGCAAAACAAGATCCTAAATATTCTAAATTAGAAAAAATGTCACTGGAACAATTAAGGAAAATAGCTGATAGGTTATCAATTTCTGGAATTGAAGAGATGACTAAACCAGAATTAATTAAAATTATTTTATCTGTAACCCAAACTTTAGATATTGATAATGAAGATGAAGACGATGCTTCTGACAAGAATAAAGCATAGATATTTAACTAAAAAATAACTAGAAAAAGATTTTTCGATACACTAGGGTAAGTTGTTGTATAATTTATTAACTACGATTATATTTTGTAGATACATAAAGGAAATAAATGCCAACAATAAACCAACTTGTAAATGATGGAAGAAGTCCGAAAATTCGTAAAACAAAGTCACCTGCACTTTCTTTAGGATTTAATTCATTACATAAAAAATCAACAATTCAACCCTCTCCTTTTAAAAGAGGTGTTTGTACAAGGGTAGCAACCATGACACCTAAAAAACCTAATTCAGCTTTACGTAAATATGCAAGGGTTAAGTTATCAAATGGAATGGAAGTTACTGCTTATATTCCTGGTGAAGGTCATAACTTGCAAGAACACTCTGTTGTTTTAATTAGAGGTGGAAGAGTAAAGGATTTACCAGGAGTACGTTACACTATTGTTAGAGGTACACAAGATGCTGCCGGAGTTAATAATAGAAACAAATCTAGATCTAAGTATGGAACTAAAAAACCAAAAGCACAAAATTAAAAAATAATTAATATAATCTTGAAAGGATAAAATATTATGTCAAGAAAAAGAAAAGCGCCTGTTAGAGAAGTACTTAGTGATCCAATTTTCAACTCTAAAATAGTTACTAAATTGATCAATACTATTATGCTTGATGGGAAAAAGTCAACTGCTGAATCAATTTTATACTCAGCCTTTGAAATTATTAAAGAAAAAACTAGCGAAGAACCAATTGAAGTATTTAAAAAAGCTGTTGAAAATATAACACCTCAACTTGAAGTTAGAACAAGACGTATTGGTGGAACAAACTATCAAGTTCCTTCTGAGGTTTCAGCACGTCGTAAGCAAACACTTGCACTTAGATGATTAATTAATTATTCAAGACTTAGAACAGAAAAAACAATGGATTTAAGATTAGCAAATGAAATAATTGATGCTTCTAAAGGAACTGGTGGTTCTGTTAAGAAAAAAGAAGATACACATAAAATGGCGGAAGCTAACAAAGCATTTGCTCACTTTAGATGATAATTTATGCTGTATTGTAATTCTTGTGAAGAAATTAAAAATCCTAGATATAGTCAAGAGCAACTTATAATCGCATTAATGCTGTTTATATTCTTTTGCATATTTGGTTTGTTATATTTTCTTTTTATAAAAAAGAGTACATGCCCCTATTGTTATTCACAAATGATTACAATTAGTAAACACTTGGAAAACGAAAGTCAATCTGAAAAAAATAATCATGTCAAAAAAAATAATTCTGATAGCCAGATTTAGAAAGAGAATTGATTGTATTAGATTACATTTAAATTAATATAAATAAACGAAAGAAAAAGGAAACAAAATGTCAAGAAAATTTGAAATTAAGGATTATCGAAATATTGGTATAATGGCTCATATTGATGCTGGTAAAACTACAACAACTGAAAGAATTTTATTACATACTAATAAAATTCATAAAATTGGTGAAACACATACTGGTGAATCACAAATGGACTGAATGGCTCAAGAACAAGAACGAGGAATTACAATTACTTCAGCTGCAACAACAACACTATGAAAAGATAAAAGAATAAACATTATTGATACTCCAGGGCACGTTGATTTTACAGTAGAAGTTGAACGTTCATTAAGAGTATTGGATGGTGCAGTTGCAGTTCTAGATGCTCAATCAGGTGTTGAGCCTCAAACTGAAACAGTTTGAAGGCAAGCTACTAACTATAAAGTTCCTCGTATCGTTTTTGTAAATAAGATGGATAAAGCCGGAGCTAATTTTGAATATGCAGTTAATTCTGTCAGAAAATTATTAGGTGGAAATGCTGTTCCAATACAATGAAATATTGGTGCGGAATCTGATTTTATCGGACATATTGATTTAGTAGAAATGAGAGCTTGAGAATTTGATGGTGCTGCCGAAGAGATTGCTAAAGAAATCCCGGTTCCTGCTCATTTAATGGATATTGCAACTTTAAAAAGACACGAACTTGTTGAGGCGGTAGCAGATTTCGATGAAGAACTAATGATGGATTTACTTGATGGTAAAGAAATTGATGCCACTAGATTAAAAAAATCAATTAGACATGCCACTTTAACTTCAGAATTTTTCCCTGCAGTTTGTGGAACGGCTTTCAAGAATAAAGGTGTAAAAGCTATGATAGATGCCGTTGTTGATTATTTACCTTCTCCGCTTGATGTCCCTGCTATTAAAGGTCATTTAGGAGATAAAGAAGTAGAGATGCCTGCAAGTGATACTGCTGATTTTTCAGCTCTTGCTTTTAAGATAATGACAGATCCTTATGTTGGAACACTAACTTTTTTTAGAGTATATTCTGGTATCCTTTCAAAAGGTTCTTATGTTTATAATTCAACAAAAGAACAAAAGGAAAGAATCGGTCGTATTTTGGAAATGCACGCTAATAATCGTGAAGAAATTGATGAAGTTAGAACTGGTGATATTGCTGCTGCCGTTGGTCTAAAAAATACTACAACTGGTGATACACTTGTTTCTGAAGGTAAACCTAAAGTAATTCTAGAAAAAATGAACTTTCCAGACCCCGTTATTTCTCAAGCTTTGGAACCAGCCACAAAAGCAGCTACTGAAAAGCTTTCTTTAGGACTGCAAAAACTTGCAGCTGAAGACCCTACTTTTAAAACATTTACTGATGAGGAAACAGGTCAAACAATTATTGCTGGTATGGGTGAGTTGCACTTAGAAATTATTGTTGACCGTCTTAAAAGAGAATTTGGTGTTGAGGGAACAGTTGGAGCACCTCAAGTTGCTTATAGGGAAACAATAACTAAAAAAGCTGATGTTGAAGGAAAACATATTAAACAATCTGGTGGTAAAGGTCAATACGGTCACGTTTGAATTACTTTTGAACCAAATGAAGACAAAGGGTTTGAATTTGTTGATAAAATTGTTGGTGGTAAAATTCCTAAAGAATACATCAGATCAATTCAAAAAGGACTTGAAGAAAAAATGGCTTCAGGAATTCTAGCAGGATATCCAATGATTGATATTAAAGCAACATTATTTGATGGATCATATCATGATGTTGATTCATCTGAAATGGCATATAAAATTGCAGCCTCAAAAGCTTTAACTAATGGTAAAGAGCAATTATCAGCAGTTATTCTAGAACCTATTATGGATGTTTCGATTATTGTTCCTGCTGAATACTTTGGAGATATCATGGGTGATGTTTCTCGTCGTAGAGGACAAATTAAAACTAATGAGACTCGTCCAGATGGAGCGTCAGTTATTAAAGCTGATATTCCATTAAGTGAAATGTTTGGTTATTCAACTGATCTAAGAACTATGACATCAGGTCGTGGAAATTACCAAATGATTTTTGATCATTATGAAAAAGCACCTAAATCTGTTAGTGAAATAATTATCAAAAAACGAGCAGTTAAATAAAAATTAAATATTTTATAATAATGTTATTAAGAGAATGGTTTTATAACCATATCTCTTTTTATTTTTTATCTATCCTAATATCATCAATAGAGGTAATTAAATTAGCGCCCTCTTTTATCAATATATTATTACCATCATCTTCATCTTGATTGCCAGGATAGCAATAGATTTCTTTTCCTTGATCCAAGAAATTTGTAACAAGATTCATAATTCCACTTTCTCGTTTTGAGGAGAATATAATTAATGCATCACTAAGAGCTGATGTAATTCTATTTCTTTCTTTTAATCTCTTTTTATTTATATTGACATCATTAGGATACTCAGAAATAATTAAGAAATTATTATTAATGGTAATTTCTTTTGCAAAATATGGTTTGTTTAATCCATTAGCTGACACAAATATTATTTGGTTTTGATTATTCATATAATATTCAACAATTTTTTCTTCAAAACCTTTATAAAAATTTGTAACTAAAATATTATTTTTTGAAGTTTGATTAACTGCTTGTTCCATATATTTTAAAGTTACTTCTGAAATATTATCTCCGACTAAGCATAATGAATTTCCGCTCATTAGTGAAACATCACCTTCATAAAATAAAACAAAAGGTGGGTTACCAATTACTTTTAATCTATTAGGATATTCATCATCCAAAATTGTTATTGTTTTAATTTCATAACTATTTATTTTCTTTTCCAATTCATCAATTTCAAATGGATCAACAATTTCTTTATTTTTTAAAGCATTATAAATACTTATAAAATCTCCCTTATATTTCAATGCAAAATATATTAATATTAAATTCATACTCTTCCTCCGAATATTAATGTCTTATATTTTGGATTTTCAACATAAAAAAATTAATATGATAAAACTGTATGATTTAGTAATTTTCGAAAAACACTTATTTTAAACAAATTATCAAATTCTAAATCATTAAGTTTAAATATATTTTGTTTTCATTTATAATTTAACTTAATTAAGTGGAGATTGAACATGGAAAAGAAAGATTATAAACATACTCTAAATATGCCTGAAACTGATTTTTCTATGAGAGCCAACTTAAATGAAAAAGAAATTCTATTTCGTGAAAAATGATTGAAAGACAAAATATATAAAAAGATTCTTGAAAGAAATAGAAATAATGAAAGATTCATTTTGCATGACGGTCCTCCATATGCAAATGGTTCCTTACATATCGGTCATTCTTTTAATAAGATACTAAAAGATATAATTGTAAGGTATAAATCAGCAAGTGGTTTTTATTCACCATTTGTTCCAGGTTGAGATACACATGGTTTACCAATTGAAAATAAAATGCTTCAAGACATGAAAATTTCTCATACAAGTTTAGATGTTTCTAAATTAAGAAAAGAAGCAGAAAAATACGCATTAAGTCAAATTCAAATTCAGAAGGAACAATTCAAGGAACTGCAACTACTTTCTGATTTTAATGAAATCTATATAACACTAGATAAAAAGTATGAAGTTGAACAATTAAAATTATTCAAAAAATTTTGCCTAGATGGATTAATATATCGTGGATTAAAACCAGTATTTTGATCTCCATCTTCTCAATCAGCTTTAGCAGAAGCTGAAGTTGAGTATCATGATCATCGTTCTCCATCGATTTTTGTTTCTTTAAATATTGAAAAAGGGAATAAAGTTGTTGATAAATTAGATAAATTAATTATTTGAACAACTACTCCTTGAACGCTAATTGCCAATGCTGCCGTTGCAGTTAATGTAGATATAGAATATGTTAAATTTTTTGCTAATAATAATCATTACATTGTCGCTAAAGATTTACTAGAATCAGTAATAGAAAATATTGGTTGAAGTGACTATAAAATTTTAGAAACTTTTAAAGGTTCAGATTTAGTAGGGGTTGAGTACTTTGTTCCGATTTTAGAAAACACTCTTGCACCTGTTGTTGCCGGTCATCATGTTACAACGGAAGCAGGTAGTGGATTAGTTCATATTGCTCCTCTATTTGGAGAGGATGATTTCATTATTGGTAAGGAACATAATTTGGCAATGATTATGCATATTGAAGATGATGGAACGATTAATGAAAAAGGAAAGCCATTCAACGACCTTTTCTATGAAGATGCAAATAAAAATATAGGTATATTTCTAGATAAAAAAGAATCTTTACTTTCGTTAAAATTTATAAAACATTCATATCCGCATGATTGAAGGACAAATAAGCCAATTATTTTTCGTGGCACACCACAATGATTTGTTTCGATAAAAAATATTAAACCTAAGATTATGCAAGAATTAAAAAATGTTAAATTTCATTCTACTTGATCTGAGAAAAGAATTTCAATGATGATTCAAAACCGAGATGAATGAACCATTAGTAGACAAAGATCGTGAGGTCTTCCAATTATAATTTTTTATGACGAAAATAAAGAGCCTATTATGAACGAGGAAATATTTGATTTTGTAATAAATCTAGTTTCTAAATATGGAAGTAATGTTTGATATGAAAAAACTGTTGATGAACTTTTACCTAAAAAATATAGAGGAAAAAATTGAACAAAAGAAAATGATATTATGGATGTTTGATTTGATTCTGGTTCCTCATTTATGGCGGCAAATATTGCCAATGAACAACCACCGTTTGAATTATATTTAGAAGGTTCCGATCAATATCGTGGATGATTTAATTCATCTTTAATTAATGCCATTGCTTATATGGACAAAACCCCCTTTAAAAATTTGATTTCGCATGGATTCGTTCTTGATGAAAAAGGAAATAAAATGTCTAAATCAAAAGGCAATGTTGTTGACCCTGCGAAAATAATCGCTACATATGGTGCAGATATTCTGAGACTTTGAACAGCAAACAGCGAATATTCAAGTGATGTTACAATTGGTAATGAAATTATCAAACAAAATGTTGAAATATATCGTAAGATAAGAAACACGTTAAGATTCTTATTGGCTAATTTGAATGAATATGAATATGAGGATATTAAACTTATAGGAGTTCATGAGTTGATTGAACAAAGATTAAAAAATATAAAAGTAAGAGTTACAAATCATTACAATAATTTTAATTTTATTAATGTTATAAAAGAAGTTAATAATTTCATAACTGATTTATCTTCATTCTATTTATCGATAATTAAAGACACTCTTTATGCCGATACTACTATAAATAAAGAGCGCTTAATGATTCAGCACAATCTATATAATATTCTGGAGTTTTTACTAATTTCTCTTGCTCCTATTCTGCCTACAACTACGGAAGAAGCTTATGAACATTTTAATAAAGTGAATAAAAAGGAATCAATTCATTTAGAACAATTTTATACTCCTATTAGAAAAGAGTTTTTTAATATTGAAGAAAAATGAAAAGAATTTTTTGATCTTAAGGATTTAATTTACAAAGAAATAGAAGCAAAAATTAAAGCTGGTGAATTAAAAAGATCAAACGAGGCGAGTGTTGTTGCTAATCTAAATTCTTCGTTCTTAAAAGAATTAGATTTAGTTAAACTTTTAATGATTGGTGAATTCAAACAAGGTAAAACCTTAAAAGTCGGAACCTTCGATTCACTTAAATGTCAAAGATGTTGAAATCA
>JBOGBM010000067.1:0-24943 GCA_051656205.1 Metamycoplasmataceae bacterium | reverse complement strand
ATAGATACAGCTAATAACAATTCTTAAAAAAACAAATAAAAAAATAAACTTAGGAGTTTATTTTTTTATTTGTTTTTTTAGTTTGAAAGATTTAATTTAACAAAAGCGTCTAGTCTTGAAGATTTTCTTGATCCATTATTTTTGTGAAAAACACCTTTAGAAACAGATGTATTAATTAACTTGTGAGCTTCTGAAACAATTTCATTTACTTTTGGATTTTTTTCTACAGCAGCAATTTTGGCCTTTTTAATTGCTCCTCTAACACGAGATTTCATAGCAGCATTAGCTACTCTTGATTTTTCGTTTGTTTTAATTCTTTTCATTTTTGATTTAATATTTGCCATTTTTTTCCTCTATTTAAGTTAGTAAAATAAATTATATCAAAATAATCTTTTTTTATAATAAAATAAATTGAGTGGTGATTAGATGACTTGAGAAGATATTAAATATTTAATAGGGATATCACTTTCTCTCTTTTTAATACTAATTTTAATCATTGTATCTTTAGTTATTTTTTTTAAAAAAAAGAAAACTACAGAATCATATACTGACAAATTGGGTAAAGATGCTGAAATTAAGGTAAATAACATAATCCAAGGATGAGCTAGTAAAAATAATGCTCATTTCATACCTTCTTCAATGTTCAAATATGACAAAAATAAAATTTTTGAAGTCGATGGTATTCTGATTTCTGCAAGAGCATTAATTATCGTAGAAGTAAAGAATATAAGTGGAATAATCGAAGGAAAAGGTGTTGAAAAAACTTGATTTAAGGTAATGGGAACGAAGAGACATCCAATTAATAATCCTATTATTCAAAATGATAAACATATTGAACATATTTTAGCAATTACAAAACTTAAAGTTCCGATGTTATCTTTAATTATTTTTGATTCTAGAACTGAAAAATTAAGAATTACCGATATACCATCTCATGTTCTAGTTATTAAGGTTGAAGATATTGAATCGTCGCTAGATCTGATAAATGATCAATTAATGCCGAAAATTAATATGGGTGAAATTCAAAAAATATATTACAATCTTTTAGAACACAAAACAACATCTCAAGAAGATTATAAAATGTTAGTATCATTTAGTAAAGAGACAACAAAAAATGATTTTACAATTTAATTATAATGATGAAATTATTGATGTTACTGTTACAAAGAAAAAGATTCGAAATATTTATATAAAATTGGATTCAAATAATAAAATTGTGGTTTCTAGTCCGAAAACTTCAAATAATGAATATATTATCGATTTCGTCAATCAACATTTAAAAAAATTTGTTAAATTGCAAAAAAAGAATAGCATTAAAAGTCATTTAGATTTAAGAACACAATCCTTTTATTTATTTGGTTGATTAGAATCATATGAATTAATAAAAAAAGTAAATAAAAGCAATGAAATAATAAATTATTTAGTTTTTAGAAATAAAAAATATAAAATTAGTAAAAAATCTATCAGTGACATTATTTATAGCATATATAAAAAAGAACTATTTTTATATTTGAAGGAAGCGCAATATTATAAAGAACAATTAATGAACGTTGAACATCATGAGATAAGTGTGAAAATGAAAAAATCTGCCTGAGCATCAAATTATATTGAAAAAAAGAAAATAAATTATAGCACTAAGCTTGCGGCTTATTCTCGTGACACAATCGATTATGTTATTGTTCATGAATTAGCTCATGCTGAACATAAAAATCATTCTAAAGAATTTTGAAAAAAAGTTGAGAAATATGAACCTGATTTCAAGACGAAAAGAAATAAATTAAAATCTTTCATTTATTTTTAAAAATTAACTTTATAATTTTAATCAATATGGAATTAGAAAAAGAAATAAAAGCCATCAAATCAATTGAAGATTTAAAAGCGTTTAAAAATAAAATATATGGAAGAGAAGGGATTATTTCCTCACTTACAAAAAAGTTAAAAGAAGCTAAACTGGAAGAAAAATCGAAAATTGGAATTGAAATTACCGCTATTAAAGACACAGTGTCTAAACTCTTGGAAATTAAATTACTTGAATTAGATCAACTTGAAATTGAAAGAAAAATTAAAGAAGATCATAATGATATTTTCCAACCAATTAACGACAATATTTTTATTCATCCCTTAACATTAGTCGCAAATAGATTTCGCCAATGATTCTTACAAAATTCCTATCTTGAATATCATGGCTCAGAGATTGAGAGTGATTCTTATAATTTCGAAAAATTAAACATTCCTAAAAATCACCCCTCGAGAGACATGCAGGATACTCTTTATTTAGATAAAGAAAATTTATTAAGAACACATAATACTGGCTTAACAGCTAGGGCATTAGAAGATAATAAAAACAAGTGTTTTTCTTCATTTACAATTGGGAAAGTTTATCGTAATGATGAGGATGATCAAACTCATTCACATCAGTTTTCACAGGTGGATTTAGTTTCTGTAGGAGAACTAAATATTGAGAATTTAATATGAACATTAAAATCTCTTTTATCTTATGTATTCGAAGAAGATATTGATATTAGAATGAGACCTTCCTTTTTCCCCTTCACTGAACCATCTATGGAAGTAGATGTTTTCTACCAGAATAGATGAATTGAAATTTTGGGTGCAGGAATGTTGAATGAAAAAATTCTTACTATTGCTGGTTATACAAATAACTTAACTGGTTTTGCAGCTGGTATTGGTGTTGAAAGAGTTGCTATGATTAAATACGGAATTACAGACATTAGAGAATTTTATAAAAACGACCTTAGATTCTTGAAACAATTTAAATACTAGTTCCATGATAAAATTATTGAAAGATAGAGGGTTAACAAATGTTATTTTCAGAAAATAAACTAAGAGAGTTAGCATCTCTTGGAAAAAATATTAAAACGGAAGAAATATTAAATGCCATTAATAGTATGGGTTTTGAAGTCGAATCATCACAAAAATTAAGTGATATTCATGGAATTAAATTTGGTCATGTTTTAAGAACATATAAGAATATTAATAGTGATAATTTAAATGTTTGCGAAATTGAATTTTCTGATAAAAAACGAATTATTCAAACGACAGCAAAGAATGTTAAAGAAGGTGATTATCTAATTGCCTTTGTTCCAGGGTCAGGAATAAATGGTATTACTTTTGAAGAGAAGGAAATTAAAGGTATTATTTCTGAAGGAATGCTTACTTCATTTGATGAATTAGGTTTCGAGGGTAAATTGTTAAGAAAAGAATGAAAGGATGAAATTTTCATTCTTGATAAAAAAATTTCTTTAGACAAAGACCCAATTAAGGAATTAGATCTTCATGATAATATTATTGATATTTCAATATTAACTAATAGATCAGATGCTGTTTCATATATTGTAATGGCTCGTGAATTGGCAGCATATTTTAAAACCGAACCTTATGAGTTTGATAAAGTTAAACCAAATATGAATTCTAAAATTAACATGAATTCAACTAAAGAAAATTATATTTCTGGAATCGAAGCAAATATTGAGAATTATAAAATGAGTTTAGCAGATATTGTTTTGCTCTTAAAATCCAGTATTCAATTGGAAGATGACATCAAGGATCTTGCATCATTAGTTTTAATAATGACAGGAGTCTCATCAAGAATTTATAGTTCTAAAAAAATATCTAACAACATTCATGTTAGTGTTGAAAAAAATCTCTCATTTAATAATGTAAAAATGGAAAAAGCGTTAGTTATTAAAGATAACAAGAACATTTTATCAATTGCGGGTGTTTTGGAATCTGCTGAATTTAAATATTCAAAGGAAGACAAAAACGTTTTATTTGAATTTTCATCTTTTGACCCAAAAGAAGTCAGAAATTCTGCAAGAATTTTAAAAATAGCTAATGATTCATCGATCAATTCATCTAAAAGTGTTTCATTTGGTTCGATAGAATTTGCCATTGCTTTTATTGCCACTAAATTGTCATTATTTTCTAATCATATTAATGGCATGAAAAATAATAATAAGACAATTAAGTTTGAAAAAGATTATGTAAATAAATATGCAGGTTTTGAAATTACGAAATCACCAAAATATTTAGATGCTTTAAAATCATTAAATATTTTAGGATTCAAATTTGATAATGACAACATAATTATTCCTTCATATCGTCATGATCTTAATGTGATGCAAGATATTGTTGAAGAAATATTCAGATTTTATGGTTTAAATAATTTTAAAGAAGCAAAACCAAAAACTTTATTCAATAAAGTTTCAAGTTCACGCGATTTTTCTTTAATTACTTCTTCAATGGGTTACTATCAATTTTGAAGTTATACATTAGTTAATCGTGAGAATAATATTTTTAACCCTTTTTCCTTTGAAAAGAAAATTTCTTTATTAACATACATTTCCCAAGAGCATAATTCAATTAGGAATTCGATTGCACCATCTCTTGAAGAAATTTACGAATATAATAACAAGAGAAAGATGAATAATATTAGTTTCTTTGATATTGGAATGATTAACAATCGCAAAGCACTTTGTCTTGGTTCCGATGTTAAAAAATATGCAGAAATAAAAACAGATATCTTCAAAATCTATGGAAAAGAATTAGAAATAAAAAAATTAACCCTTGATTTTTTACATCCTAATTACAATGCAGGACTTTTTGACAATGATGTTCAAGTGGGTTGGATTGGCAAAATACATCCTAAAATTTCCAAAAATAATCTTATTTTCGCTGAAATATTAATCGATCATCCAAATAATTCAATTAATAAATTTGAAGAATATTCTAATAACCCTCTAAAAGAAAGAGATATTACTATTCCAGTTAAAGAAGATGAATCGATTGAAAGTTTCATGAAGGAAATCAAAAAAATTCAAGGAATATTTGAAATTAAACAAATAGATTCTTTTATTAAGAAAAATATAAAGAATTGCACATTTAAAGTAAAAATGAATGATGCTGCAATTGTTGAATTTGATAAGAAATTTAATATTTAAAATATAATATCTTTATTATGAACAAAAAGACTTTTGCCTCTATTGAATCTTTTACTGGCGGAATGTTTTCTTCCAAAATAATAAGCATTCCAGGAGCCAGTGATTTTTTTAAAGGATCATTAGTTGCATATTCTAATGAAATAAAAGAAAAATTTGGAATTAATACTTCGAATGGAGTTGTAAATAAAATTGTTGCACAAGAGATGGCGCTAAGAGGTAAGGAATATTTTAATGTTGATTATTGTTTCGCTTTTACTGGTAATGCAGGTCCTTCTTCTCTTGAAAATAAAGAAGTCGGTTTAGTTTTTGTAGCTATTAATAATCAAGTTCATGAATTACAATTAACTGGCAGTCGTGATGAAATAAGAAAACAAAGTGTTGAGTTTGCTTTTAAAATCTTTGAAAAATTAATAAAATAACAGTTTTGTGATACATTTATTTCTTTTGTCACTTTTAATATAAATAAATGACATTAGATGTTGGAGGAAGAATGGAAAAAGAACAAAAAAAATTAAAAAGTGAAAAAACATCATCTTCAAAACAATCTAAGAAAACTATTTCTCAAGTAGAACAAAATAAATTAGAAATTGAGAGAACTATTCAAATTAATAGTGCAATTCAAGTGATTGAAAAGAAATTTGGCAAAGAATCAATAATGTTACTTGGAGCAAAACCTAATGTAGATACGGAAGTATTTTCTTCAGGTTCAATTGCTATAGATCATATTATCGGTGTTGGCGGATACCCTAAAGGTAGAGTTATTGAAATATATGGACCTGAATCTTCAGGAAAAACTACCATTGCTCTTCATGCAATTGCCGAAATTCAAAAATTAGGTGGAACTGCAGCTTTTATTGATGCTGAACATTCTATTGATCCAAAATATGCAACAAATTTAGGTATTAATATTGACAATTTAATTTTGTCACAGCCCGATTCCGGTGAACAGGCCCTTGAAATTGTTGATATTTTGTCAAAAAGCGGTCACATAGATTTAATAGTTGTTGATTCTGTTGCAGCTCTTGTTCCTGAAGCAGAATTGCATGGAGAAATGAAGGATCAAACTATTGGTGCACAGGCTAGGTTGATGTCCAAAGCATTAAGAAAAATTACCGGATCATTAAATAAAAATAAAACAACCATAATTTTTATTAATCAAATTAGAGAAAAAATTGGAATTATTTTTGGTTCTCCTGAAATAACTCCTGGTGGTAGAGCGTTAAAATTTTATTCTACTTTAAGAATGGAAGTTAGAAGAGTTTCTTCGATTGGAGTCGGAAATGATATTAGTGGTAATCTTGTGAAAATTAAGATTGTTAAAAACAAACTTGCTCCTCCATTTAAGAGTGCTATGACTGAAATTATTTTTTCAAAAGGAATATCAAAACATTCAGAAATTGTTGATCTTGCAGAAACATATAATATTATTGAAAAAAAAGGAGCTTGATATAGTTATGAGGGCAGTAATCTCGCTCAAGGAAAAGTTAATATGAGATTACTTTTAGAGAATGACAACTTTTTATATCAAACAATTTTAGAAAAAGTACAAGAAAAATTAAAACAATAATATAATTTAACTTGTGAAAAAATTAAACATTCTCTTTATTGGTGACATTTTTGGAAAACCAGGAATTGAAAAAGTAGAAAAAGAACTTTCAGCCTTAAAATTAAAATATAATGTTGATTTTGTGATTGCTCAATCTGAAAACGTGTCAGGAAGAAAAGGGTTTGTAAAGAAAGATTATGATCAATTATCTAAAATTGGAGTTGATGCTTTCACTTTAGGAAATCATGTTTGATCAAAAAAAGATATTGATATTATTATAAATAAACCTAATATTATAAGACCCCTAAATATTGAAGAACACTATCCTGGAAATGGGAGTAGCGTTTTTAATATTAAAGGCATCACTCTTAGAGTAACATCATTGATGGGAATTACATTCAATAAGTTAAATCAGCCTTGACAAGAAGATTATGCTAACTCATTTTTTGATTCTATAGATAAAATTATTGAAAAAAATGAAGCTGATTTTCACCTTGTTGATTTTCATGCTGAAACTACTTCAGAAAAGAATGTTTTAGCTGTTTATTTAGACGGTAAAGTGGATGCATTGATCGGCACTCATACTCATGTACAAACAAACGATGCGAAAATATTTGAAAAAAATATGGCATATGTTACAGATGCGGGAATGACGGGACCTTCTAATTGTGCAATTGGAGCCAATTTTCAAGAAGTATATGAAAAAATGAGATACAATACTTTTTCGAGGTTTAAAGTATCAGAAACTCCATCTCAATTTAATGGAGTATTAATTAAATTAAATAAGAAAAAAAGCTCAATAAAACTATTAAATTTCATATAAATGGAATTTTTTGAAAATAAAGTGACTTTTTTGTTAATAAAATTATTTTTTTTTATATACTAAGTATTGCACACCTTTTATGACTAAATTGAATAGATTTACTCACAAAATGTTGCAAATATTTACATTTGGAATATTTTATTATTATTTTGATTTCTAATTTTAGAAATATATGATATTATAAAAAAGACATTATTCACAAAATAGTGTTTTATTGTTTCCAAAACTTTAAATAATAGTTCTTTGAAAACTGGATATAAGAAACCATATCTGTCAATTTATATGAGAGTTTGATCCTGGCTCAGGATGAACGCTAGCTGTGTGCCTAATACATGCATGTTGAACGAAGTCTTTTAGACTTAGTAGCGAATGGGTGAGTAACACGTATCTAACCTACCTTTTAGATTGGGATAACTACTGGAAACAGTAGCTAATACCGAATACGTATTGATATCGCATGATAACTTTATAAAAGAAGCGTTTGCTTCGCTAGAAGATGGGGATGCGCCATATTAGTTAGTTGGTAGGGTAATGGCCTACCAAGACGATGATATGTAGCCGGGCTGAGAAGCTGATCGGCCACACTGGGACTGAGATACGGCCCAGACTCCTACGGGAGGCAGCAGTAGGGAATTTTCCACAATGAGCGAAAGCTTGATGGAGCGACACAGCGTGCAGGATGAAGGTTTTCGAATCGTAAACTGCTGTTATAAGGGAAGAAAAACTTGGATAGGAAATGATTCAAACTTGACGGTACCTTATTAGAAAGTGACGGCTAACTATGTGCCAGCAGCCGCGGTAATACATAGGTCACAAGCGTTATCCGGAATTATTGGGCGTAAAGCGTTCGTAGGCGGTTTGTTAAGTCTAGAGTTAAAGACTGGGGCTCAACCCCAGCCCGCTCTGGATACTGACTGACTAGAGTTACATAGAGGTAAGCGGAATTCTTAGTGGAGCGGTGGAATGCGTAGAGATTAGGAAGAACACCGATGGCGAAGGCAGCTTACTGGATGTATACTGACGCTCAGGGACGAAAGCGTGGGGAGCAAACAGGATTAGATACCCTGGTAGTCCACGCCGTAAACGATGATCATTAGCCGCTAGAATATTTAGTGGCACAGCTAACGCATTAAATGATCCGCCTGAGTAGTATGCTCGCAAGAGTGAAACTTAAAGGAATTGACGGGGACCCGCACAAGCGGTGGAGCATGTGGTTTAATTTGAAGATACGCGTAGAACCTTACCCACTCTTGACATCTTCCGCAAAGCTATGGAGACATAGTGGAGGTTAACGGAATGACAGATGGTGCATGGTTGTCGTCAGCTCGTGCCGTGAGGTGTTAGGTTAAGTCCTGCAACGAGCGCAACCCCTGTCTTTAGTTACTAACGGGTAATGCCGAGGACTCTAGAGAGACTGACTGGGTAACCAGTAGGAAGGTGGGGATGACGTCAAATCATCATGCCTCTTACGAGTGGGGCAACACACGTGCTACAATGGACGGTACAAAGAGAAGCAATATGGCGACATGGAGCAAACCTCAAAAAACCGTTCTCAGTTCGGATTGAAGTCTGAAACTCGACTTCATGAAGTTGGAATCGCTAGTAATCGTAGATCAGCTACGCTACGGTGAATACGTTCTCGGGTCTTGTACACACCGCCCGTCACACCACGGGAGTTGATAATGCCCGAAGATGGTTAGTTAACTTCGGAGACGACTATCTAAGGTAGGATCGATGACTGGGGTGAAGTCGTAACAAGGTATCCCTACGAGAACGTGGGGATGGATCACCTCCTTTCTACGGAGTACAAAAACTTTTTATTGATTTTAATAAAAAGAAAAACATCTTTTGGCTTAACGAAAATCCTATTAACAATAATATTTTAATTAAAAATAGTTATATAGGTCAAATATGGGAATGCTGCCAAAACATTCATCTTATATTCAGTTTTGAGAGTACTATAACTCTCTTGGAATCTGTAAATATATATTTCAATATATAAATATGTTTCCTATAGTTCTTTGAAAACTGAATAGTAATTCAACGCACAATATAGAGTCATTTTATAAAAAAATGGTGATAATTGATGCCGAGTCAAATAGAGAAATTTCTTTATTAGAATTTCTTTATGAGAAAATAATCAAATTAGAATACAATAATCAACAATAGGCAAAATGTATATTTTAAATAAGTAAGAGTTTGTGGTGGATGCCTTGGGTCTGGAAGTCGAAGAAGGACGTGATAACCTGCGATAAGCCTCGTGGAGCTGGACATAAGCTATGATACGGGGATTTCCGAATGGGGAAACCTAGCTAGATTAATACCTAGTTACTCAGAACTGAATACATAGGTTCTGTAGAGAGAAACGCTGTGAACTGAAACATCTTATTAGCAGCAGGAGTAGAAAATAAATAATGATTCTGTTAGTAGCGGCGAGCGAACGCGGAAGAGCCCAAACCAACATTTGTTGGGGTTGTAGGACATTCTACATAGAGTTACAAAATTAGTACATAGAAGAACAGGTTGGGAAACCTGACAACATAGGGTGATAGTCCCGTATTCGAAATGTATCTAATCTCTTGAATGTATCCTGAGTAGGGCGGGGCACGTGAAACCCTGTCTGAATCTGCCGGGACCACCCGGTAAGGCTAAATACTAACCAGACACCGATAGTGAACAAGTACCGTGAGGGAAAGGTGAAAAGAACCCCGGGAGGGGAGTGAAATAGATTCTGAAACCACTTACTTACAAGTAGTTAGAGCCCGTTAATGGGTGATAGCGCACATCTTGCAGTATGGACCGGCGAGTTACGTTAACATGCGAGGTTAAGTGGAAAAAAGCGGAGCCGAAGAGAAATCGAGTCTTAATAGGGCGAATTAGTATGTTGATGTAAACCCGAAACCAGGTGATCTATTCATGAGCAGGCTGAAGCTTAAGTAAAATTAAGTGGAGGGCCGAACCGTAGTACGCTAAAAAGTGCCCGGATGACTTGTGAATAGCGGTGAAATTCCAATCGAACCTGGAGATAGCTGGTTCTCCTCGAAATAGCTTTAGGGCTAGCGTGTGATTTTAAATTTTGGGGGTAGAGCACTGAATGTGGAATGGCGGCGCCTTGCTGTACTGACTACAATCAAACTCCGAATACCATTATGTATAATCATGCAGTCGGAATGCGGGAGATAAGTTCCGTATTCGCGAGGGAAACAACCCAGATCGTCAGCTAAGGTCCCAAAACCATGTTAAGTGAGAAAGGTTGTGAGATTTCATAAACAACTAGGATGTTGGCTTAGAAGCAGCCATCATTTAAAGAGTGCGTAATAGCTCACTAGTCAAGAGATCTTGCGCCAATAATGTAACGGGACTAAACATGGTACCGAAGCTACGGGTACGAAAGTACGTTAGAGGAGCGTTCTAAGGGCAATGAAGCTAGACCGTGAGGACTGGTGGAGCGCTTAGAAGTGAGAATGCCGGTATGAGTAACGATTCAAGGTGAGAATCCTTGACGCCTATTGGGGAAGGTTTCCTGGGCAAGGTTCGTCCACCCAGGGTTAGTCGGGACCTAAGGTAAGGCCGAAAGGCGTAGCCGATGGAAAACAGGTTAATATTCCTGTACTAAACCTATAAAAAGTGATTGGAATGACGGAGAATGATAGTATTGACCACTTAACGGATTGTGGTGCAAATATCAAAGTAGTTATGTTGGCAAATCCGCATAAATAATACAAGATATGATACATAGGGAAAGCTTCGGTAAGTACTGAACAATATGATTTATTCTTCCTAGAAAAGTTTCTAAACGTTTTAATTTTATGGGAACCCGTACCGAGAACGGACACACGTCCCCAAGATGAGTATTCTAAGGCGAGCGAGATAACCAATGTTAAGGAACTCTGCAAAATGACCCCGTAACTTAGGAAGAAGGGGTGCTCACTTTATGTGAGCCGCAGCGAAATGTGAGGGGCAACTGTTTATCAAAAACACAGCTATCTGCTAAGTCGCAAGACGATGTATAGGTGGTGACGCCTGCCCAGTGCCCGAAGGTTAAGTTGAGGTGTTAGCTTATGCGAAGCATTGATATGAAGCCCGGGTGAACGGCGGCCGTAACTATAACGGTCCTAAGGTAGCGAAATTCCTTGTCGGCTAATTACCGACCTGCACGAAAGGCGTAATGATCTCTCAACTGTCTCAACATTGGACTCGGTGAAATTATGGTCCCAGGGAAAGCGCTGGGTACCCGCACCAAGACGAAAAGACCCCGTGGAGCTTTACTATAGCTTTGTATTGAAAATTGATTTAACATGTGTAGGATAGGTGGGAGACTATGATGCAGAGACGCCAGTCTTTGTGGAGTCATCCTTGAAATACCACCCTTGTTACGTTGATTTTCTAACTTGCGGCCTATACAGGTCGGAGGACAGTGCATGGCGGGTAGTTTGACTGGGGCGGTCGCCTCCCAAAGAGTAACGGAGGCGTTCAAAGTTACACTCAATATGGTCAGAAACCATATGTAGAGCGCAAAGGTATAAGTGTAATTGACTGTGAGACGCACATGTCGAGCAGGTACGAAAGTAGGACTTAGTGATCCGGCAGTTCATTGTGGAATGGCTGTCGCTCAACGGATAAAAGTTACCCCGGGGATAACAGAGTTATCTTCCCCAAGAGATCACATCGACGGGAAGGATTACTACCTCGATGTCGGCTCATCGCATCCTGGAGCTGAAGTCGGTTCCAAGGGTTTGGCTGTTCGCCAATTAAAGCGGTACGCGAGCTGGGTTCAGAACGTCGTGAGACAGTTCGGTCCCTATCTGGTGTGGGCGTTGGAATATTGATGAGAGCTGCTCTTAGTACGAGAGGACCGGAGTGGACGTACCACTGGTGCTCCAGTTGTTTCGCCAGAAGCATAGCTGGGTAGCTAAGTACGGAAAGGATAACCGCTGAAAGCATCTAAGCGGGAAGCCTCCTCAGAGATGAATATTCCCTTGAGATTCCTTGTAGACTACGAGGTTGATAGGTTGGAGGTGTACGTGTAGTGATACATTTAGCTGACCAATACTAATAAATTGATAGGTTTAAAATAATTTCTTAACTTAAATTAGCGTATTTTAGTAAGATTATTATTTCTTGAAATCAAAATTACTATTCAGTTTTGAGAGAACTATAACAAATAAACAAATGATTTAATTATCATTTTTTTTATATTTTTTTATATATAATTTTAACTAATAGATTATGTTAAAAAAAATAAGAAAAACCAATAAAATAACATATAAAGATATCGTGAGAATTTTTTTTAAATTTTTTAAAATAGTTTCGTTTCAATATATTGTTTTCTCTATATATTTAGCTTCATTATTATTACCGTTGATTTTTCTTGATGACAATATTTTTGATCGATTAAATTTATATTTCTTAGTATTTATCGCTATTTTTCCTTTGATTCAATCATTTTTTCATTTTTATTACACAGAAACAGGATCAAAATTTTCAAGATTTGAGGTTTGAATTGTCTCACTTTTATTCCTTATTATAATACCCATATTTATTTTATTTGTTCTATAATTTGAATGCAATATTTATTCCTTTATTATCAGATATTCAAGAAAATAAGGGTTTTTTTTTCATTTTTTACTTTTTTCTATATAATTAAAAAGCAACTATGACTTAGAAATATAAGGTTCTTGATACTCGGAGATAAGTTGTCAACCGATATCATGTATTTATATGGAGTCTTGTTCAAAAGAACACAAAGGAGACAACAATGGATAAAATTAACATTAAACTTACCGCTTATGAAGCTAAAATCTTAGACGAGTCAGCGATAAAAATAGTACATATTATCAAACAAGCAAATGCAGATTTTAGAGGACCAGTTCCTCTTCCAACAAAACGAGAAATCTTTACAATCTTACGTTCTGTTCACGTTAACAAAAAATCTCGTGAACAATTCGAAAGAAGAACACATAAAAGATTAATTGTAATTAACAAACCTTCAAAAGAGTTGATGGAAAAAATAAAACGTGTGGAATTATCTGCAGGAGTAAATATCGAAATCGTTTCAAAATAAAAAACGATTAAAAAGTAAAAATTAGAAAGAGGAATATTATGAAAGGAATCTTAGGTAAAAAGATTGGAATGACACAGATTTATTCAAATCACGGTCAATCAATACCAGTTACAGTTATTGAAATTAGTCAAAATATTGTAACAAGAGTATTGACTACAGAATCAGATGGTTATAACGCTCTTCAACTTTCTTCAATTGAGAAAAAAGAAAAACGTACAAATAAACCAATGATGGGACATTTCAAGAAAGCAAACACAACACCTAAGCGCTTCGTTAAGGAAATCCGTGAAATGGATGGATTTGAATTAGGAGCTGAAGTTAAAGCTTCAATTTTTAAATCAGGAGAACTTGTAGATGTTACAGGTATCTCAAAAGGTAAAGGTTTTGCTGGATCAATTAAGAGACACAATCAAAAAATTGGTCCAAAATCTCATGGTGGAGGTGGTGGTTCAAAACCAGTACGTCAAACAGGTTCACTTGGAGATATTTCAGGTAATAAAGTTGTTAGAGGTATGACAATGCCTGGTCATATGGGTAATGTAAAAAGAACAGTTCAAAACTTAGTTATTGTTAATGTTAACGAAAGTGAAAACTATATTTTGGTTAAAGGTTCAGTTCCAGGTCCAAATAAAGGATTTGTAATTATTAAACAAGCAGTAAAACAATTACCAAACAAACAGGAAATTGAATTAGTTAATCTAAAAGAAGAATTAATTAAAAATGAATTAATCGAAAAAGCAAAACACTTAAGTGCTCAAGTTAACTCAGATATGTCTATTGAAGAAATGCAAGCAATCATTTCAGCTGCTGAATTAGAACTAAAATCTAAAGAAGAAGAATCTAAGAAAGTTAAGGAAGAAACAAAAGTTAAAGCAAGTTCTTCTGTAGAAAAATCGCAAGAGTCAGAAAAAGCTAAGGAAAAATCTTCAGAAGATAACAAGGAAGAGGTGAAATAATGGAAAAAGTTACTAAAAAAACAAAAGCCGTTGTTAAACCAACTAAAGAAAAAGTGGCCAAAGTTAAAGATGTTCAAAAAATACCTTCAACTGAAACTACAAAGAAACCTTCTGCAAAACAGAGAAGTTTAAAAATCAAAGCCGAGTTAAAACCTTTGAACAATCAAGTAAGTCTACCAAAAGAACTTTTTGAAATCGATAACATTAACAATCAAGCAATTTTTGATACACTTCTTTCTGAAAGAGGATCAAGACGTCAAGGAACACATGCTGTTAAAACAAGAGCAACGGTTTCGGGTACAGGTAAAAAACCTTGAAAACAAAAAGGTACTGGTAAAGCGAGAGCTGGAACTTTACGTTCACCTGTCTTTGTAGGTGGGGGTAGAGCATTTGGGCCTCAAGTTGAAAGAAATTACAATACTAAAGTAAACAAAAAAGTTAGACGTTTAGCATTCTTGTCTGCCTTAACATTACTAAATCAAGAAAATTCAATCTTAGTAACAAATGACATTAAACTTTCAAAACCAAAAACAAGTGATTTACTAAAGCAACTAGAGAAATTGAATTTATTAGAAAGAAAACACATTTTATTAGTTACTAGTGATGAAAATATCTTTAAATCAGCTAACAATACAAAAGTTGAAACAATTAAAGTCAATTCATTATCTGTTGAATCATTATTATGAACAGATGCACTTGTAATAAATGAAGCAGATCTTAAAACTCTAGAAGGGATGTTGAAATAATGAATATAAATGAAATAATTAGATATCCAATTCTAACTGAAAAAACATATAAGCAAATGGAAGATCACATTTATACATTTGCTGTTGATAAAAGAGCAAGTAAACTAGAAATTAAAAAAGCTATTCAATTCATTTTTGAAGTTAAAATTGATAAAATAAATGTCTTCAATGTTCCAAAGAAAGCTAAAAAAGTTGGTAAATACAGTGGATTCACCAAATCTTATAAAAAAGCAATCGTAACCTTAAATAAGGATTCAGCATCTATCAATATCTTCCCAGAAGAAGGAATAGCAAAAGATGAGGCACTTAAAAAACCTAAAAAAGATTTAGAGAAATTAAAAGCAATTTCTGAAGCCGAGAAAAAAGTGGCAGAAAAAATAGCATTATCTAAAGCCAAGAAAAAAGATAAAGACATTTCTGAAGATAAAGTATCTAAAGTAAAGAAAGAAAAATCAGCTAAAAAAGTTGAGAAAAAAACTGAATCAAAAACATCAAAGAAAGTTGTGAAATAACAACATTATATAAAGCTTAAAAGAAAAAACTATTTTTAAGCAAAGGAAAGAAAATTATGGCAATTAAGAAATTAAAACCAACTACTAATGGTCAACGTAATATGACGGTTCTTGATTATAGGGCTAATCTTAGTGGTGATAAACCAGAGAAATCCTTATTAGTAAATCTTCCTACACACTCAGGAAGAAACAATCAAGGTAAAATAACTACTAGACATAAAGGTGGAAGAGTTAAAAGAAAATACAGAATCATCGATTTTAAAAGAAACAAAGATGGAATCGAAGGTAAAGTAGTTTCGATTGAATATGATCCAAATCGTAGTGCAAATATTTGTTTAATAAATTATGTTGATGGAGAAAAAAGATACATTATTCAACCTAAAGGATTGAAAGTTGGAGATTCAGTCTTTTCGGGACCAGATGCAGATATTAAACCAGGAAATTGTCTTCCACTAGAAAATATTCCTGAAGGAACAACCGTTCATAATATTGAGATTCAACCAGGAGGAGGAGCTAAATTAGCTCGTTCAGCTGGTACAAGTGCTCAGATTCTAGGACGTGATGACAAAGGCAAATACTTAATACTACGTCTTAAATCCGGAGAAGTAAGAAAATTTTTACCAAAAGCTAGAGCTACAATTGGTGTTGTTGGAAATGAAGAACACTTACTTATTAATATTGGTAAAGCTGGACGTAATCGTCACAAAGGTATTAGACCTACAGTTCGTGGATCAGTTATGAACCCGATTGATCACCCTCATGGTGGTGGTGAAGGTAAACAACCTATTGGACGTAAAGCACCAATGACTCCTTGAGGCAAGAAAGCTCTTGGAATTAAAACTAGAGATAATAAAAAAGCTTCAACAAAATTAATTATTAAGAGAAGAAGAGGGGAGAAATAATGGCTAGATCACTTAAAAAAGGACCATTCATCGATGACCACTTACTTAAAAAAGTTGAAGCAATTATTTCGAAGAAAAGTCCAAAAAAACCTATTCAAACTTGATCGAGACGTTCAACAATATTTCCTAATTTTGTTGGATTAACATTTCAAGTTCATAACGGAAAGAAATTTATAGATGTCTATGTTACTGATGATATGGTTGGTCATAAGTTGGGTGAATTTTCACCAACAAGAACCTTTTCAGGTCATGGAAATGATAAAGGGAAGAAAAAATAATGAAACCACAAGCCTCAGCACAATTGAAATTACAAAGAATTTCACCAAGAAAAGCACGTTTAGTTGCCGATCAAATAAGATATGAATCAACATCAGAAGCATTATCAATTTTGAACAACTCAAATAAAAAAGCTGCTAGATTGTTCCTAAAATTATTGAATTCAGCAATTGCAAATGCCATTAATACAAAAGGAATGGATCCAGATAAATTATTTATCTCCGAAATGTTAGTAAATGAAGGACCAACATTAAAAAGATTTCAACCTAGAGCTCAAGGTAGAGCATTTCCAATATTAAAAAGAACTTCACACTTTGTAATTAAGTTAGAAGAAAAGTAGAAAGAGAGTAATTTATGGGACAAAAAGTAAATCCAAATGGTTTCCGTTATGGAATAACCAAACCACATAATGCGGTATGAATTGCTGGCAAAGCTAAATTTTCAACTTATTTATTAGAAGATATGAAGATTCGTGAATATTTAGAAAAATTTGTTAGAGAGTATCAAATTGGTAATGTAGTTATCAAAAGAACACAAGATGAAAAAGTTTCTGTGCTTATTTATTCTGCAAAACCAGGTGTAGTACTTGGTAACGAAGGAGCTAATGTTAAATTATTAACTCAAAATATTCAAAAATATACAAGAAACCGTAACTTAAAATTAAACTTGGAAGTTATTGCAATTGAAAATCCAGAATTAAATGCACGTCTAGTCGCAGAAGAAATTGCTATTAAATTAGAAGCTCGTGCACCTTTTAGAGTTGCTCAAAAATTTGCCATTAGAGGTGCTTTAAAAGCGGGAGCAAAAGGAATCAAAACTCAAGTTTCAGGAAGACTGAATGGAGTTGATATGGCTCGTAGTGAAGGTTATACTGAAGGTGAAATGAAATTACACACTTTAAGACAAAATGTTGATTATGCGACAGCAACAGCTAGAACCACATATGGAGCAATTGGAATTAAAGTATGAATTTCTTTAGGAGATTTCCTGGAAGGTGGTAAATAATGTTACAACCTAAAAGAACAAAACACCGTAAGACCTTTAGATTAAAACATGATAAAGGTGTGGCATTTAAAGGTAACAAAGTTTCATTTGGGGAATTTGGTTTACAAGCCAAAACTTCAAATTGACTTTCTGCAAGACAAATTGAATCTGCAAGAATTGCCATTACTCGTAGAATGGGTCGTGAAGGTCAAGTTATTATTAGAGTTTTCCCTCATCTATCTCTAACGTCTAAACCAATCGGAGTTAGAATGGGTAAAGGAAAAGGGAATGTTGAAAAATGAGTGGCAGTTGCTAAAGTAAACACTATGTTATTTGAAGTTTCAGGAGTTAGTGAAGAAATAGCTAAAGATGCTTTAAGATTAGGTGGTCACAAATTACCTGTAAGAGTAAAAATAGTTTCTAAAGCAGATAGTGAGGCAGAAAATGCAATATAGTACAATTCAAAAAAAATCTAAGCAAGAACTTTTAGATTTTATTAATGAACTTAAAGCAGAATTATTCTTATTAAGATTTAAAAATAAAACTGGTCAACAAGATCAAACACACAAAATTAAATTAGTTCGTAGAGATATTGCTAAGGCACTTACTGCTTTAAAGAGTCTTGAAAATCCTCAAGCCATTCATAATGCTAAGGAAAAATCTGAAAGCACTAAAGGATTGAAAAAAACTATTACTAAGAAAAAAACAGAAAAAACTGAGAAAACAGAAAAGACTGCGAAAAAAACAACAAAGAAAAAAGATAAGGAAGTGAAATAATGGAACAAATCGTTAGAGAAAATTCTAGAAAATCACTTACTGGTATTGTTGTTTCGACAAAAAATAATAAAACAATTATCGTCGCAGTTGATACTTATGTAAAACACCCCTTATATAATAAGCGTTTTAAACAAACTAAACGTTTCCCAGCTCATGATGAACAAGGAATCGCGAAAATGGGAGATATTGTAAAAATAACTAGTACAAGACCAATTTCTAAAACTAAAAACTTTCGTTTAGAAAAAATTAGAGAACATGCGAAAGAAGGTAAATAATGGTTTTAGAAATGTCAAGATTGAATGTTGCTGATAACTCTGGCGCTAAAGAAGTCGGAGTTATTAGAAACATTGGTGGATCAGTTAAAAAATCATCAAATATTGGTGATATCATTGTTTGTTCAATAAAAAAAGCAACTCCAAATGGTATTGTTAAAGAAGGACAAGTAGTTAGAGCGGTTATTGTTAGAACTAAATATGGTGTGAAAAGAAAAGATGGATCACATATTAGATTTGACGACAATGCTGTTGTTATCTTAAAGGAAGATGGAACTCCAAGAGGTACTCGTGTTTTTGGACCAATAGCTCGTGAGTTAAGAGAAAAAGGATACTTAAAGATTGCTTCGCTAGCATCTGAAGTATTGTAAGGAGGCATTATTATGAAATTAAGAAAAAATGATGAAGTAGTAATTCTTTCAGGATCTGAAAAAGGTAAATCAGGTTTCATTATTAAAATTGATAACAAAACTCAAAGAGTTGTGATTAAAGATGTTAATATGGTAACCAAACATTTAAAACCAACACAAGAAAAAACTGAAGGTTCAATTGAACAAAAAGAAGCTTCAATTCATATTTCAAATGTTGCTCTTAAAACAAAACAGTCTAAAAAAGGCGTTAATGAACCTACTAAAATTGGTTATAAAATTCATGATGGAAAAAAAGTTCGTTTTGAAAGAAAAACAGGAAAGGAAGTTTAATTTATGGAAACAGTTTTACATAATAAATACGTTAAAGAAGTCGTTCCTGCCTTAATGAAGGAATTTAAATATTCATCTATTATGGAAGTTCCTAGAATTGAAAAAATTATTTTAAACATGACTGCGGGTCGTGAAGTAACTAATTCAAAAGCAATTGAAGAAGTTCAAAATGAATTAGCTCTTATTACTGGCCAAAAACCTGCTGAAACTCGAGCAAGAAAATCATTAGCTTCTTGAAAACTTCGTGAAGGAATGCCGATGGGTGGAAAAGTTACTTTAAGAAGAGATAAAGCGTGAGCCTTTCTTTATGAATTAATTAATGTTTCAATTCCGAGAATAAGAGACTTTCGAGGTGTTAATCCAAAAGCATTTGATGGCTCAGGTAATTTTGCAATTGGAATTAAAGAACAAATAATTTTTCCCTCAATTTCATTTGACAAAATAAGAAAAATTAAAGGGCTGGACATTATTATTGTAACAACTGCAAAAACCGATAAAGAGGCATTTGCTTTATTAGAAAAATTAGGAATGCCTTTTACAAAAGGTAATAAGTAGGTAAGTTATGGCAAAAAAATCATTAAAAGTAAAAGCGGCTAGACATCCTAAATATAGCGCTAGAGAATATACACGTTGTCAATTATGTGGACGTCCTCATTCAGTGCTTAAGAAATTTGAAATATGTAGAATTTGTTTTAGAAAATTAGCACATGAGGGAAAAATACCTGGAATAAAGAAAGCGAGTTGATAATATGGCATTCATTACAGATCCAATAGCAGATATGATCGTTCGTATCAAAATGGCTAACTCAAGAAGACACAAAAAGGTTTCAATCCCTCATTCTAATACTAAAATCAAAATTTTAGAAATTATGCAAAGAGAAGGTTATGTTGGTGAATTCGAAGTTAATACAGATGGTGTTAAAAAAGAAATAATTTTAACCTTAAAATATAAAGGTAACGAAAGAGTTATTACTGATATAAAAAGAATTTCAAAACCAGGTCTTAGAGTTTATTCAGAAGTTGATTCTATTCCTAAAGTTTTATCAGGTTTTGGAATTGCAATTATTTCTACTTCGAAAGGAATAATTACAGATAAAGAAGCGAGAAAGGCAAATATAGGTGGCGAAGTGCTAGCCTATGTTTGATAATAAATATGTCAAGAGTCGGAAATAGAATTTTAGAAATACCAAATGGTGTAACTATTGATATTAAAGAAACAATGATTTCAGTTACAGGTTCAAGAGGTACTTTATCTCGTGTTTTTTCACCTTTAATATCTGTAAAAGTTGAAGACAATAAGTTAACAACAGTTAGAGCGAATGAAGAAAAACATACAAAACAACTACATGGAACAACAAACTCTTTATTATCAGGAATGTTAATTGGTGTTTCATCAGGTTTTACCAAAAAACTTTTAATTAAAGGTGTTGGTTATAAGGCTGCAATTGTGAATAACACTCTAGAAGTTCATGCTGGATATTCACACCCACATCTTTTAGAAATCCCAGAAAATATTAAAATAGAGTTACCAAAACCAGTTGAAATAGTAGTATCTGGTAATGATAAACAAGCGGTTGGAGAATTTGCTGCTCAAGTTAGAAAAATTAGAAAACCAAATGTTTATTCAGGTAAAGGTATAATGTACGACAATGAAGTAATTCGTCGTAAGGAAGGAAAAGCTTCTTCTAAGTAAGTAGGTAAATATGGCACATCAATCAAGAAATCAAGCAAGATTAAAAAAACATCTTAAAATCAGAACAAAAATCAGCGGAACTCCAACAGTTCCAAGGTTGTCTGTTTACAAATCATTACAAAACTTTTATGCTCAACTAATCGATGATACAACTGGAAAAACTTTAGCTTCAGTTTCAACCCTTAAAGATAAAACTTATGGCGGAAATGTTCAAGCAGCACAAAAAGCCGGAAAAGAACTAGGCGCAAAAATTAAAAAACTAAAAATCGAAAAAATAGTTTTCGACCGTTCAGGATATATTTATCACGGACGTGTAAAAGCTTTTGCAGATGCTGTTAGAGAAGAAGGGATTAAGTTTTAGTTATGGATAAAAATAAAGATAAAAAAGACATTGTTGAATTAGAGAAAAATAAGGTTCAATTAACACAAGAAATTGAGATGAAAGAAGCATCTAAAATTGAAATTAATGTTGTTGGTACTCAAGAAGTTTCTGCAATACCAATAAAAAAGGAAAAATCTCACTTTGCTTCAAATTCAACAAACTTTGTTAGAAAACCAAAAGGTGAAGGAACAAGTGGTTCTAAAAAACGTCAACCTATTAAAAAAAGAACAAGTGAATTTGAGGAAAAAGTTATTGATATTGCCAGAGTAACAACTGTTGTTAAGGGTGGAAGAAGATTTTCATTTTCAGCAATTGTTATTATTGGAAATAAAAAAGGTAAAGTAGGAATTGGACACGGGAAAGCTAAAGAAGTACCAGATTCAATTAAAAAAGCAATTAAAAATGCTCAATCAAACATGATCAACATTCCTATTATTAATAAATCAACAATTCCACATGAAATTCAAACTAAATACTTATCATCTAATGTATTATTAAAACCAGCTCCAAAAGGAAAAGGAATTATTGCTTCAGGAACAGTTCGTGCTGTTGTTGAATTAGCAGGAATTACTGATATTTATACAAAATCATATGGTTCGAGAACAAAAGCTAATACAGCAAAAGCAACATTAAAAGCACTTTCTAAATTAAGAACAATTGAAGAAATTGCTAGTTTAAGAGACATTAGTGTTAGTCAAATTTTGAAATAAAAATTTATTTTCAAAATCATTAATCAAAATTCTATAAAATTTTAAAGAAAAGGAGTAAATATGAAATTACATTCACTTAAGCCAAATGAAGGCTCACGTCATGAAAAAACACGTGTTGGACGTGGTCATGCTGCCGGAAAAGGTAAACAGGCTGGTAAAGGTCAATCAGGACAAAATAAAAGAACTGGAACTAGACCGGGTTTTGAAGGTGGACAAAATCCATGATTTAGACGTGTACCTAAAAGAGGTTTCAATAGTGTTAACCATATTGAATATCAAGTTGTTTCTTTGGAAGATTTAGAATTAAACTTTAAAGCAAATGAAGAAATTACTGTTGAGAAATTAAATGATCTTAAAATTGCACGTAATAAAAATATGCCTGTTAAATTACTTTCAAACGGAACTGTAACGAAAAAGTTCAATGTTAAAATTAATGCTGCATCACAAAGTGCAATCAAGCAAATAGAGAAAGCTGGCGGAAGCGTAGAGGTTATTTAATTTGAAATTCTTCAAATGACTTTGAGCCCATGTTACTCCAATCACTTCTAAAACAGCCTTGTTTTTCCGGAAGTATTTAATAGATAACTTTAAAGATAAAGTATTAACAAAAAAAATCATCTTCACACTTGTGATGATGTCTTTTTTTGTTATTATTGGTTCAATTACTGTTCCTGGAGTTAATGTTGTTCAAGGCCAGGACATCGATCCAAATGATTTTTTCGGGATTTTAAATACAATTGGTGGAGGGGGATTGCGAAGATTTTCTCTCGTTTCCTTAGGAATAAGTCCTTTTATTTCAGCATCGATTATTATGACTTTTGCCCAAACAAAGTTATTCCCACCGATTTACCGTTTATCTCAATCAGGACCAGCAGGTCGGATTAAAATAAACTATATAACAAGATTAATAACATTTGTAATTGCAGCCATTCAAGCTGTTGTACTAACACAATCATTACAAACAGGAACAATTGGTTTTGTGGAACTTGCTCCTGGTTTTGATCAATTATGATTTATTTATCTTGTTTTACCACTTGTAATGATCGCTGGTTCTTTTTTATCAGTTTTTATTTCAGAACAAATTACCAATAAAGGTGTTGGTAATGGAACATCATTATTAATTCTAACTGGAACAATTATTTCTTTACCTCCAGTTTTTACAGCAGCCTTTCAAACCATGATTCCTTCTGAATCTACAAATTCAGAGTTAGTAACAGGAATAGTTTATTTTATTCTATATTTATTAGCTTTTGTTTTGATAATGTTTATAATCAATTTTATTTATCAAGCAGAACGAAAAATTCCAATTCAGCATACAGGATCTGGAAGAAGTCGTAGTGTTAAAGAACTTTCTTATCTACCTTTAAAGATTAATGCTGCAGGAGTAATGCCTGTTATTTTCGGAATGTTAGTAACTTCATTTCCACTAATGATTATTAATTTTGTTGCTGGATTTTTAGATCATAATTATTTAACAGTTATTTGATTCCAGGAAAATTTTGTTCTAACGGCACCAATTGGATTAGTTATCTTTTCAGTTTCGATTTTCCTTTTTACAATTGTAATGGGATTACAGCAATCAAGAATTGATAAAATAGTTGAAGATTTCAACCGTAATTCAACATTTATTCCCGGAATTAGACCAGGTGAACAAACTGAAGATTATTTGACATCAATTGTTATGAGATTATCAGTATTTTCTGCTTTCTATTTAACAATTCTAGCTTCTTTTGAATATATAATTCAAATAGCAGGTGCCAATTCATCAATATTATTTGGAGGAACCTCATTAATGATTATTGTTTCTGTTTCTATTGAAACTATGGAACAAATTAGAGTTCGTTACAAAACAACCCACTTTGGTCAAAAAGCTAAAGTTGATATCAAACCACATGAGATTTATAACTTTAACGAAATGACAAGAGATGTTGATTTAATAAATGACGATTACAATATGGATGAGGAAAGTGGGTCAATCTTATGATAAATAAAACACATAAAAACATAATTTTTTTAGGGGCTCCCGGAACTGGAAAAGGAACCGTTGCTTCTGAAATAAGCAAGAAAATAAATATTCAACATATTTCAACTGGAGATATTTTTCGTGCTGAAATTAATAATAGAACCGATTTAGGAATCAAAATTGAACAAATTGTTTCATCAGGTTCATATGTTCCAGATGATATAACTAATGAAGTTGTAAAGAAAAAAGTTAGTGAATTAAAAAGTAATAATATTAATTATATTTTAGATGGTTATCCAAGAACAATTGATCAAGCTGATTTTTTAGCAAGTTTACAACAAGATAAATTTATTGTTATTCTTTTAGAGTTATCAGAAGAAAAGATTGTTGAAAGATTATCTCAAAGATTGTTTTGTTCCATTTGTAAAAAAACCTACAATACAACCTCAATGAAATCTAAAAAACATCCATATTGTGAAAATGATGATAACCTATTAATTACTCGAGAAGATGATAAACCGGAAGCAATCATTAAACGTTTACAAGTATATAATGATCAAACTAAGGTTTTAATTGATTACTATATTGCAAAATCAATGCTTTTTAAAATTAATTCTGATACAGGTGTTACAAATATTATTGCTAAAATATTAGAAAAGTACAATGAATAATGATTTA
>JBOGBM010000066.1:0-5033 GCA_051656205.1 Metamycoplasmataceae bacterium | reverse complement strand
AATTTATTATTTTCAAAATAGTTGAATAATGAATCGGAAGTAAAAGTTTTTAATCAATCTAATAAAATATCTACTTCAATACTTCTTTTATATTTTTGGTCTTCATTTCCAGAAATGGGGAAAGGGATGATTTTTATATCAGTTGAAAGTATGCTTCTTTTCATATTCCCTTATCTTTCCATATTAATACAATTATATAAATAATATCATTTATTGAATTAATTAGTTTTAGACTTTAAAAGTAAATTATTTACGTATGCTAATTTATTTTGAATCCTAATATGCTATAATTAAATTCTGCAAAAATGAGTAATTTTTTTGTTAATAGTTAAAAAGGGATGAATGATTATTACCAATATTAAGAAAATGGCATTATTATTTACAGTAACAGCGCTTACTATTTCACCTAATATATTGGCAATGCTATTTGTTTCTTGTTCTTTAGAATCTCAAATTGAAATTGAAATAAAAAAATTTAAAAACTCTGCTATAACTAAAAAACCAATAACCAGTTTAGAGGCTGTTGAAGCTATTACAAATGCAATAAATGAACAAGAAAAGGAAGAAATATTAAGATTTTTTGTAGATATTCCGGAATTATCATCTGAATTTGATTTAGAAATATTATCTGCAAATATTAATAAAGAAGAAAATAATGCTATTGACGTTTATATTAAAGTTTTTGAAACGAATAATCCTGAAAATTATAGAAATATAATATGAATAGTTAATGATTTTATTATTCTTAATTCAACAATTGATCAAGAAGTTTTGAAATTTAATAGATCTACCGAAACCACAAGATCTGATCTTACATCAGTTCAGGCAATAGAAATGATTCAAGAGCTATCAAGTATGGAAACATTAAGAGAACTTACTAATATTCCAGAATATGAAAAGGGCTTTGAGTTCTTCGTTTTTCAATCAAACATGGATGCAATCCTCAATACAACAATAAATGTTTATATAATAATCACGAGAGAAATAAACATAAATAATGAAATGAAAATAGCTATTTTGCAAATTACAGGCTTTAAACCATCGCTTGAATTAGAAATAATAAAGTTTAAAACTCCAACTGAAACAATAAGAAATGATATGTTGGCAAATGAAGCTGTAGAAAGCATTGAATCTATTAGTGATCCAACCGATAAACTTAATGCCTTAAAAACTTTAGTAAATATTCCAGTAATTCATGATGACTTTTATATTGAAATTCTATATGCAATGGTTAATAGTAGGGTTAAAACAACAGTTGATGTTATTCTTAGAATTCATGAAATCAATCATATCAACGATAGTGGTGATGTTCTTTTTCAAATTACAGGGTTTAAATCACCTAATAGCTAAGTGTTATATTATTGCAAGAGAGTTTAATAATTTTCCTCAATCATTTTGAGAATACTTTCTTTATTAGTTTTCCAAAGCATCTCAGAAATTCTAATTATCTTATAGCCTTTTGATTCTATAAAATCTTGTCTAATAATATCATTATATTTTTGATTGGTAGTTGAATGATATCTCAATCCATCAACTTCTATTCCGATTAAAAATCTTCCACTTTGCCTATTAATTAAAGCTAAATCAATTCTATAAGAACCAATTGGGTATTGAGTACAAAGTTCAACATCCTTACTTAATTTTTGGAGTTTTAATCAATTAAAGACATCTAGTTCAAAACCAGATTCCACTGAAATATTATTTTCATATTCTTTAATTGAATATTCTTTTCTTTGCTCTGATTTTAATTCTAAAAATTCTAGTCAACTTTTAAAAACTAATAAATTAGCATTATCTGAATTAGATGAAATTTCATTTGAATTAATAGATTTTAAAACAATCATTTTAGATTTAGCTCTAGTTATTGCTACATTCAAGGCATTCTTACCTCCTGGACGACAAACATATGTTGAAGCAAGTGAAGCGTCTTTAGTATATGCAATTGAAACAATAACTAAATCTGCTTCATCACCTTGTATGTTTTCTAAATTTTTTAGAATAATTTTACCACTAATAATATGATCATAAATTTGTGGTTCATTACTTGCCAATAAATCATTTACTAAATCCATTTGCTTTTTATTTAAAGTTAATAAAATAATCTTTTTATAGAGCCTGGATTTCCAATTATTTTTTAATATATTTATCATTTCGTTGGCTTCTTTTAAATTAGTATTATTTTCTCATTGACCATTAACATTAACTATTTCAATTGAATTATTTTCAAAATTATTCTTATCAAGAGTTTTTAGATTCGATTCATAAAATTGCTTTGAAGAAAATGTTGTTAATTCTGCTGAATTTGAGCGATAATTTAACTCTAAATTATATTTAGGGATATAGTTAGCTATTGCATATGAAAGTAGTGAATCAATACTTTCAATTTCATCATTTTCATCATCGACTCTAGTTGAAAATCAGTTTGATGGTTGCATTTGTTGATCATCTCCAGCAATTATAATCTTTGAACCTATTGAAATAAATGGTAAAGCTTTTTCTAAAAAAATCTGAGATGCCTCATCAAAAATTACATAGTCATATTTATCCTTTTTAAAATCAATAAAGCCAGCTAAAGATTCAGGCGTAGAAACAAAAACATTAAACATTTTTTTTAAGTCATCCTTAAATAAGTAAGTAAAATTGGTTGGAATTGTATAACTTCTTTCGATTCTACCTAAAAATTTCTTAGATCATGTTTTATCAATCGTTTTGTTATCTCTTTCGATCTGAACATATTTATTTTTTGCAAATTCACTTACATTATGCTTAATGATATCTTCATCAGAAATAAATTTATTGGTTGTCTTTATTTTATTTTTACAAACTTCATTAAATTCAAATAACAAATTAAATTTTTCAAGAGTTTCAATTTCTTTTAGACACAAAATGAAAGCGACATCATCATTGAATATTTTTAATAAATTCAATAATGAAATATTTATTTCATAAAGTGTTTTGAAATCTTTTGGATAAATTTTGATTATTCCGAAATATTTTTTGACGTTAATATTCATCTTTATAGCTAAAAAATAAATATCTCTTTCTTTTAAATCAAGAAGATGTTCAACTTTATCAAGATTATTGGAATATTTTAATTTTTCAAAAAGATGAAATGTTTTATTTATATCTTCCATTTGGATATTAGTTAATTCCAATCTATTTAAAACATATTGGAATCTATTTAAGACATTATCATCAATTCTTTCATTGACATTTTCTCTTAATCTTCAATATTGTCTTATTTCATTGCTAATAAATGATCTTTTGTCCATTATATTATTGTGTGAATTTTCATTAGCAAATTTTAAATGATTGATAAAGTCTTTCAATCTTGAATAAAATGCTGCTTTTTCTTGTTTACTAGTTTTATTATGTGTCTCAACTAACTGGAACAAGAAATTACTTAATTGTCCCATTCTATTAATTACAACTTCTAAGGCCACCTTTTTTTGTGATATGAATAAAGCAGTTTTATTTTGATTTAAAATATTTGCTAATAAATTAGCAATTGTTTGGGACTTACCTGTTCCTGGAGGACCAATAATTATTGTATGGTTTTGCAAAGAAGCAATAATGGCTTTTTCTTGTGAGGCGTCTGTTGGACAAACACGAACTATTTTCATATTGTCCTCAATAATGTTTTTAATTGCTTTTTCTTCAAAATTTGTTAAAAGATTGTCAATATGTAATAAATCATCTATTTTTCCACTTTCAATCAAATCAACTGTGGCAGCTCTCAATGTTCCACCTGAAGGATGACAGTTTATTAAGACAATGCCAGGTTCTTTTTTCAAGATCGAATGACTAATATCTTGTATTTTTTTCTCAGCAAAAATATCAGTCATGTTAACAAAGGGAATTTCTAATATTTCTCTAAAATAATAATCAAGTTCTAGTGAGAGTTCGTTAATAGAAATTTTATCGAGATCACTATTAATATATGGTGTCTCGATATCTAAACCTTTTTGCATAAAAAAAATTAACTTATCATTCAAAACAACTGAATCATTTTTAGAAACTAAAAAAACATTATTATCATCAATTTCTATTTCGATTTCCTTTAATAAAAGGGGAGCAAATATTTGTTTATCTATTAATGTTCCGCTTATAAAATAAGTTCCAATAAAAAGAGGTCAGATATTTGTTTGTTCAAAGCTATCTCTTATACTCTTTTGATATTTTTTTCATTTAGTTATGAATTGATTTTGATGGGTGCCGACTTTATCCATAATTTCATCAATAGCTAAAAGAGGGTTTTTATAGATTTTATTTTTTAATAATATAGTGATATTGAAATCCGTTTCATTTAATATTTTTATAATTTCTTCAGGATCATTAGAAACTTTATTTAACCTTGACCCCAAATCATTAATCAAGATTTTGTTTAATTTTATTCGAAATTCATTTTTTGTTCAGATTTTAGAAATATCATTGCTACTTAAAATTTTATTTAAATCTTTGTTAAAGGAATTTATTTTCGTAAAAATTGCACTATCTGAATTATTAATTGCCAATAAATTAGCTAATATTTTTTCATATTTATTGCTGGTAAATTGTTTAGTTTGGTTTGAATAAATATCTTTTTTATTAAATTTCAGAATTTTGAATTCCACACTTGACTCCAACCAACTTTAATAAAGTTTTAAATAAATTATATTTTAAAAATATAAAATAAATTGAAAATAATTAAGGGATAAAAAAGACTTTTATTTTTCAAATCGAAAGTATTACTTGAAATCTTCATAAAACAAAATGAAGTTATTGATATCTGTATTAAATTTTTATAATAAGTAATAATAGAATGTGATCTTATTTACTTAATTTTAGTTAATTCCAATTGTTGGAGATATATAAAATGGTGAGATATTAATAGGAATTTTACATTCATTTTCCCGTTCTAATCATTAGATCAAATTACATTAATTCCATTGAAAATAATAAATATTTTATTAAAATTAAAATTTATAATATTATATTATTAAAGAATAAACGTTACAAAAGTTTTGACAGAAAGAATGTTACAATGATTATTT
>JBOGBM010000065.1:0-1645 GCA_051656205.1 Metamycoplasmataceae bacterium | reverse complement strand
TCATTAACTAATAAAATCTTCTCTTTATTGTTGGAAATAATAAATGATGTTACAAAATTCTTATCCAATTTAATTAAAGTATTACCGGCGGGTCTTAGTCCAAAAATTGGTACTTCATTTTCGCTGAATTTAACTGTATAACTACGATCTGTAGTAATCATGATATCTTCCATTCCGTTCGAAACTTTAACACCTACTAATTCATCTTGTGGTTTTTTGAAACTTATTACTCTAATTGGTTTCGAGATTCTAGTTACATTAAATTCATTAAATGGAACTCTTTTCCCAATTCCTTGTTTTGTAACTAAAACAACATAACCCTTTATATCAAAATTAGCAACATCTAGACAACCTACAATTCTTTCTGTATTTTCGAAATGTGCAAAATCAGAAATATATTGACCGGTATCTTTTCATTTACATTCTACAATCTTGTGAATCGGAACGATAATACAGTTACCAAGATTTGAAAATACTAATAACTTATTTGTAGTATTTGAAATACGCAAATGAATCAAATAATCATCATCTTTAATTCCAAAAGTATTTAACTCATTTGATTCATAAATTCTCGGTGAAAATCTCTTTAAATAACCATCTCGAGAAAGAGAAATATAAGTAGGTTCAGATTTTATTAATTCGCTCTGATTTACTGAAACCTCTAATTCATTTTCATGAATTAAAGTTCTCCTTGGAACTCCAAATTCTTTTTTAATCTCTTTTAAAATACTAATTAAATATTGATCAAATTCATTTTCATTATCCAAAACATTTTTACAGAATTGAATTTTCTCTAATAAATCTTCCTTATCTCTTAAATAAATACTTACATCCGTTTTATTTAAACGATATAGTCTTAATTCAGCAATAGCTATTGCTTGAATTTCTGAAAAACCTAATTTCTCCATCAGGTTTAAAATTACTCCTCTTTTTGAATCAGTTGATTCTCTAATAACTTTAATTACTTGATCAGGAATTTCACTAACTCTAATTA
This sequence comes from Metamycoplasmataceae bacterium, assembly GCA_051656205.1. Classification (GTDB taxonomy): domain Bacteria; phylum Bacillota_I; class Bacilli_A; order Mycoplasmatales; family Metamycoplasmataceae; genus UBA710. The sequence continues at coordinate 651 of JBOGBM010000065.1, read as the reverse complement.
GACCATTAACAATTTCCAATCTTTTTATATATCTCTCATAATCAAATTTAATGGCTTTTCTTTTGATGTCTTTAACATGCAAAATATATGCTTGCAGCATTTTACTAATACCCAAAACACGAGGGGCATTATCCTTAATTGCAATCATATTGTATGAATAATAAATTTTAAGGTCGGTTTTTTGTAAAAGGTAATTGATAATTACATCTGCATTTGCATCTTGTTCAATAAAGATTGCTATTGATATTCCATTACGGTCCGTTTGATCTCTAACTTCTTTAATACCATCAAGTTTTCCTGAGAATTTTAATTCATCAATTTGTCTAACTAATTTTGATTTAACAACTCCATAAGGAATTTCGGTAATATTAATTCATGTTTCCTTTTTTTCAACCATCTTTTCATATTTAGAACAAATAGTAATTCGACCTTGTCCTCTTTCAAATGATTGCTGAATTCCTTTGGTTCCATAGATAATTCCACCTGTTGGAAAATCCGGTCCCTTAATATGTTTTAACAAGGAGTTTAAAGTAATTTCTGGATTTCTAATCATTGCGATTGCTGCATCTAATATCTCAATTAAATTATGTGGTGGAATTTCAGTTGCAAAACCTGAAGCAATTCCTCGAGCACCATTTACTAATAAATTTG
>JBOGBM010000064.1:0-14477 GCA_051656205.1 Metamycoplasmataceae bacterium | reverse complement strand
AAAAAAGAAAATAGATTTATTTACCAATTCTAAAGTTACAAATGTCACCATCCTGAACTTTATATGTTTTGCCTTCTAAGCGCATTTTTCCATTATCTTTGGCTCCTTTTTCACCGTTAAATTTTATAAAATCAGCATATTCAATAATTTCTGCTCTAATAAAGTTTTTTTCAAAATCAGTATGAATAATTCCTGCACATTGTGGAGCCGTCATTCCGTTCTTGAAAACTCATGCTCTTGTTTCTTGTACTCCAACTGTAAAATATGTAAGCAAATTTAACCATTTAAATGATTTGGTAATTAGATTGTCTAAACCAGAAATTTTAAGATCATATTCTTTCAAAAACATTTCTTTACTTTCTTGGTCTTCAATCATTGCAATTTCACTTTCTATTTCAACAGACAATCCAATAATTTCTAATTTCAAATCTTTTACAAAATCTGCTAATTTTTTAAACTCAGGTTCTTCTAATGGTGCTGCAGCAAATGAAGCATTTATATTCCCAACAACTAACATTGGTTTGATTGTTAATAATTGATACCCCTTAATAATTTTTAATTCATCTTCATCGAATTCAATATCTCTTGCAGGAATTGACTTCTCGAAACAATTAAGTAATTTAGTAACAACATTCATTTCTTTTATTAAAAGTTTATCACCAGTATTTATTGCTCTTTTAGCTATTCTAGTTTTTACATTAGAAACTACTTGCATATCTGCTAGCAATAATTCTAAATTTATTGTTTCAAAATCTCTTATTGAATCAACAGAATTTGAAACATGTAAAATATTTTCATCCTTAAAACATCTAATAACATGTACTATTAAATCCACCTCTCTAATGTTAGAAAGAAATTTGTTACCCAAACCTTCACCTTTAGATGCTCCTTCAACTAAACCTGCTATATCTACAAATTCAAATGTTGCCTTTACAACTTTTTTTGTCTTCACCATATTTGATAAAATATCAATTCTTTTATCATTTAATTCAACAACGCTAACATTAGGATCAATAGTTGTAAAAGCATAATTTGATGATTCAACTTTCAATTTAGTCAAACCTGAAAATAATGTACTTTTCCCAACATTAGGCAACCCAACAATTCCTGCTTTTAACGACATATAAGCCCCTTTTAATAAATATTAATAAGTATAAACTAAAATATATATAATAATATTAATAATGTTTGACACAATAGTTGCAATAGCTTCGGGCAATATAAACCAAGCGATATCAATAATAAGAATCAGCGGCCCTGAATCCTTTTCTATAATATCTAAAATCTTTACCGGAAAAATTGGTAATGATAAAACAATTTCTTTCGGCTATATCGTCGATGAAAATAACAAAAAAATAGATGAAGTTTTAGTAAATTTTTTCAAAGGAAAAAATAATTTTGTTGGGGAAGATACAGTTGAAATTAATGCACATGGTGGAGTTGTCGTAACTAATATGATTATGGAATTGATTGTTAGTAATGGGGCAAGATATGCAACTCAAGGAGAATTTTCAAGAAGAGCATTCCTAAATGGTAAATTAGATTTAATAAAAGCCGAAAGTATTAATGATTTAATTCATGCAAAAACAACTCTACAGGCCAAAATAGCAGTTCAAAAATTCAACAATAAATCATCAGAACTAATTTTAGAATTAATAAAAGAAATTGAAAAAATTATAGGAATTTGTGAAGTGAATATTGATTATCCTGAATATGATGACGTAGAACAAATGGATACACCTAAACTAATTGATTGGTCGACTAAATTAGTTTCTCAGATAGAGGAGATAATTAGCATTTCTAAACAAAATCAAATATTTACGACTGCACAATCTATTGCAATTGTTGGTCTTCCTAATGTTGGAAAGAGCTCACTTATGAATGCAATATTGAATCAAGAAAAATCAATAGTAACAGACATTGCTGGAACAACAAGAGATATTGTTGAGGGTGAGATTGTCTTTAATAATATTATTTTGAAATTTAAAGATACTGCCGGCATAAGAAATTCGAAAGATATGATTGAAAAGATTGGTATTGAGAAAGCTTATGAAGAAATTAGGAATTCATCAATTATAATTCATGTCTTGGACTCAAATAAAAACGAGACTGAAGCGGATATGAAAATTGAATCTTTATCTAAGAACAAAATTTATTTTAAGGTTTTCAATAAAATGGATTTATTTAAAGGTGTCAAAGATAATCAAAACAAAATATGAATATCAGCAAAAGAAAAGAATATAACTCAGTTGGAAGTGGCTTTTAAAGAAACATTTAAGGATGTAAATATAGAATCAGGTTTCTTTTTCAATAGTAGGCAAATATCCTTGTTAGAAAAAGGGAAGAAATTAATAAATGAGGCCACTCAGGCAATGAAAGATCATATGGGATTTGATGTAGTTATTATAGATTTTGTAGCTGCCTGAGAAAACATTAAATCAATTATCGGGGAAATAAATAAAGAAGATTTACTTGACAGTATTTTTTCGAATTTTTGTTTAGGTAAATAGGAGAAAAGATGAAGAGATACATTGATTTACATGCACATCCATTGAAAGAATATTTTGAATTTCCAGAAATTATTATTGAAAAATCATATGAAAAAGGGATAACAAGATTATTCATTGTTGGTACTAATGTTGAAGAAGCTAAAGAAGTAAAATCTTTATGCAATAAATATAATTACGCTTTTCCAATAATAGGAATACATCCGAATAGTGCAACTAACAGAAATGATATCGAAGAATTGGAAAAATTAGTAGATGATTCCATTGTAGGAATTGGAGAAATTGGATTTGATTTCCATTATGATGATTCACCTTCTGTTGAGGAGCAAGAATTCTTTTTTAGAAGACAAATAGAAATAGCCATAGAGAAAAATATTCCCATTATTATACATAGCAGAGATGCAACAAAAGAAACATTTAATTTACTTAAAGAATACAAGGACAACAATCAAAATTTAAAAATAATTATGCATTCGTATTCTTCCGGTCCAGAATGAGTTGAAGAATTTCTATCAATAGGTGCTTATTTATCATTTTCAGGTATTGTTACGTTTAAAAATGCTAGACTAATGCAAGATGCATTGAAGATAACTCCAATCAATAGAATTTTTTATGAAACAGATACTCCTTTTTTAACCCCCGTTCCTAAAAGAGGTAAAATTAATAAACCTTATTATGCGATATATATTGCTAATTTTATTGCCCAATTAAAAGGAATAAGTGTTGATGAACTCAACACTCAAATTAATAAAAATATTAATAATGTTTTTAATTTAAAAAAGGAACATAATGAATAAAAAATATGCCTTAAAAAGGTTTGGTCAAAATTTTTTGCAAGATACAACTATATTAAGCAAAATAGTTACTAGCATCGATATTGAAAATAAAAATATCATTGAAATTGGTCCAGGTAAAGGAGCACTTTCTAAATTAATTTTAACCAAGGCTAATAAATTGGTTGCATTTGAAATAGATCATAATTTATCCAATTTTTTAGAATCAGAAATTCAAGATGAAAAATTTATTTTAATAAATAAAGATTTTTTAAAAGTAGATTTATCTAGCTATAAAGAATATTCAATAATTGCCAATATTCCCTACAACATCACAACACCCATTCTATTTAAAATATTTGAAAATAGTTCTAATTTCGATGATGTGATTTTGATGGTACAAAAAGAAGTGGCAGAAAGAATTTGTGCTAAACCTGGTTCAACCAATTATGGTAAATTAAGTGTTACTTCAGCAAATTTTGCAAATGTCAAAAAATTATTTGATATAGATCCAAAAGCTTTCTATCCAGAGCCAAAAGTAACTTCCTCAATCATTCATCTAAAAATGATTAAAAATGAATTAAATACTGATAATGAAAAGTTTTTAGAGTTTATAAAAAAATGTTTTGGCATGAGAAGAAAAACATTAATTAACAATTTAAAAACACACGAGAATTATAATGAAAATTTGGTTAAAAAATTTCTTTTAAATAATAATCTTAATTTTGATATCCGACCTCAAATATTGAATTTTAATCAGTACAAAGAATTGTTCAAATTATTCAAATAAAGAGGTGCAAAATAATTAAAATCTTAACAAAAAAATGGTTTTGTAATATAATAATATAAAAAACATAGAATGGTAAAACGGAGGCAACATGTCGATAAACAGAAAAATAATGGAAACCTCAGTTATTAATTTAGGCAAAACAAAAGTACTGGTATGTGAAGCTGAAAAAAATAGAGAAAAAGAACTTTTCCATTTCGGAAATAGAACATCTTTAACAATTGATGAAATTAGGATGTTAAGAGATCAATTCAAAAACAAAAAATTATTTTCTAAAATAATTGATAATGCAGAAGGTTCAATTTTCTTAACTGACACACTTACAAAAGAAGAACAAATATTTTTAGATGCCAAATTATTAACTGTTAAACAAGTTGCTTTTTTTGCTGTTTATTATAAAAATCAGTTAAATGAAGAAAGTTCTTTTATTAGAATTGTTAAGAACACCGAAGAATCTTTGTTTGATAATTGATTCAATATTCATGTTAAATATAATTTTTTAATTAAGTTAGGCAAGTTTTACAATGACACTATTACCTCTTTGGCGGAATTAAAAGATAATCAAAGCGCCAATATTTACGAGTCTGATATAGAGTCAGAAAGAAAAGCAACACTAAAATGAATTGAAAAAACTTTCTTAAAAGATTTCAGAACATTTTTATTAGCAGATTGAAAAATCGCTTTAGAAAAGAATGAGAAATTTGCTGAAAAAGTTGCCAAGAAAAATGAAACAATAATATTTAATGAATAAATATTAAAGTCCAATTTCTTGCAATATTTAAGATGTTGGCATAATTAATGAAGGAAATGTATAATAATGAATAATTTAAATTCTAACATAAGATTATTTGGGATGCCTAATTGTCAAAAATTAGCAAAAAAAATATCTAAAATTTCTGGTATTAAATTAGTTGAAATTAAAAAAACAACATTCGCTGATGGCGAAATGATTTTAAAATCTGTTGAGACTGTCCGTAACGCAAATGTTTTTGTTATTGGAAATACTTCATCATCTGAATCAATAATGGAATTATTATTATTTATTGATTCAATAAAAAGAGCAAGCGCCGGGACGATAACTGTCATAAATTCATATTATGGTTATTCTAGACAAGATAGAAAGGCAAAACAAAGAGAACCTATTGGTGCTAGATTAATGGCCAACATTCTTGAAGTTGCAGGAGTTAATAAACTTATAACAGTTGATTTACATAATCCCTCAATTCAAGGATTTTTCAATATTCCAGTGGATGATTTAAGATGATCAATAAGTCTTGCTAGTTATTTAAGTGAAACAAATAGTAATCTTAAATTTTCTATTGTTTCTCCAGATCACGGGGGAGCAGTTAGAGCAAGAGTTTTGGCAGAATTAATATCACAAACTGTAAAAATAGCTATTATTGATAAAAGACGTACCGGTGCCAACAAGAGCGAAATTCTAGGAATTCTAGGAGATGTTAAGGGAAAAAATATAATTATTATTGATGATATTATTGACACTGGTAATACAATTCTTAAAGCTGCAGAAGCGCTAAGAAAAGAAGGTGCTAAAAAAATATACATCGCAGCCACTCATGGTTTATTTACTAAATCATTTGATCTTTTTGAAAAATCGGAATTTATTGATAAAGTTTTAGTTTCTGATTCAATAGAAAAAGTTTATGACATTAAATCCAAAAAATTACAAATCATATCATTGGCGCCTTTAATTTCTGATGTTATCAAAGCATCAATTGAATCAAAATCTATTTCACAAATATACGAAAAAATAAAAGTGGAAAATGACCTTTAAAGAAATGACTTTTGAATTAATTGGTAGAAATAAAGAGATTTTCGCCGATTTAGAAAATTATGTTCATTTAATAGAGGAAACTAATAAATTTTTAAACTTAACTGGATTTACTGGTGACTCTCTTTGAGGAGAAGGTGTTTATCAATCAATTGTTTTAATGTCAGCCTCATTCAATGATACTAAGAATAAAAAAATGCTTGATATAGGTGCAGGAGCTGGATTCCCCTCCGTACCTTTTCTTATATACAAACGAAATTTTGAACTATATATTTGTGAACCGAATCAAAAAAGAACTAATTTTTTAAAGATGGTTAATGAAAAATTATCCTTAAATATGAAATTTATCATTGGAAGAATTGAGGATTATAAAGAAGTAGAATTATTTGATTTAATAACTGCAAGAGCAGTGACTTCTCTAAAAAATTTAATAGAAATATCTTCCAGAGTAGGTGCTATTCATGCTGAATATTCATTTTTAAAAGGTCCAAAGATATATGAAGAATTAAAAGAAGCGGACTGAATAATAAATGAACTCTTATTAAAGATTGAGATTTTCAAAGTAAAGGTTGGAGAAAATGTTGGGGATTTTAAAACGCATTATCTTTGTAAATATAAAAAAGAACGACCCACTCCTTCTAAATATCCAAGACCTTGATTATTAGTTAATCAAAAATAACATTTTATGATACAATCTTATATATTTATATATAAGGAAAAAAATGAGTAAATTATTTAAAGAGATTTTAAAATCATTCTCAAAAACCAAAACCCTTTTAATAGGGCTTATAGTTTTAATCTTTCTTTCTTCAGGTGTTTTTACACTTTTGAGTGATGTCAACAAGAATTATAGTAATCAATTCGAAGATTATAAAAGAATTTCTAAAATCCATGATTTAACCGTTGATACAGAAATATCAGCCACTGGAGAAAGACCTTCCGATCTTTATATTCCTGTTGAATCTAAAGAGAAAATCGAATATCTTTCAGACGAAAGTACTATTAACACCAAAAAAGCTATAAGATTTCCTAAAAATCAAATAGAAAGCTACAAAGATGAAGGATACATCAAGATATCTCATCTTTCCATTGTAGGTTCAGAAGACAATCATAATTATCTTAAAGTTAAAGATTTATATAGATTTATGGAAACCAATAGGATTGCAGAAATTGTCGATCCAAATACAGGATTAGTGGAATCAAGAAGTTTCTCTTCAACTCCACTTCAGGAATATATTGCTCCCGGTGTTTTGATTCCCAACTCTCACACTTTAAAAACAACAGACAAAATAACTAATTTCAAGTTTAATGACAATGATATTAGATTGGGAGATTTGGTAACTGTTGTTCCTGGTTCAACATCGATATTATCTAGCACTGATGATAGATTAACTAATATTAAGGGTTTTTACATTAATGCAAGCACACGCGAAGCAACCATTTCACAATTTAAGAAAGAAACATGAGAAAAACAGGGGTTATTAATAACCATTACTCCTGAACAAACGGCTAGATTGCTTGGATTTACAAAGGATAATGAAGGTCGTGGATCTATATATAAAGTTGATACAAGTTTGAGTCAAAGCGGTTTTTTCGCAATTGATCGCCCTTCTGGTTTCTTTGGCAAATGAAGACTTCAGAAATCCATGAACAAAACTATCATAAACGGAGGTTTTTCACTTAATCTTAATAACACTATAAACAATGATATTAATAAAAATAATATAAACCAATTCTTTACTCTTAATCAAAATTTTATAATTCCTAATTCCTGAATAGCATGAGAAAAAACGACTTATGAATATGAGAGATATTACTCAGAACTAAATTTCAATTTTCTAGATAATGAGGCTCCAAATAATAAGTTGTGAACAAAAAATTATAAAGATTATATGAATAAAATAAAGGAAAATTCCGAGGAGAAGAATTACCTTTCTAAAGTTTCCTTTTGAAAAAAAACACAGATAATTGAAATTGTTGAAAATGACAGAGTAACAGTTATTAATCCTAGTGAGACAATAAGAATCTCCCAATTAATTTCATCAGATGATTTAAATAGAAAATTAGTGAGAAAGGCTTCTAAAGTTAATAGTCCTCGAGCACCTTCTAATTTTAGTTTGAATAATGATTCTATTTTATGAATCGAAAGAGAGACAGGTTTTATTTCGCAGTCTGATATTGATTTAATATTAAAAGATCCTAATGGTGATACGGCAACCCAATTTAGAAATTTACTTAATAACACTAATGCCAAAAATGAGAGAATTCAAATGATTGATAGTGGAGCAAAAGCGATTGCTCAAGAAGCTTTATATCAAGAAATTTTGTCGTTGGTTGGAGATATTAACAACATTGCCTTAAGAGAAAATCTTACAACATCAGGATTTTTAGATGGTGTTGCCAATACTTTCCATTTTGTAAATGTTGGTAACGAGAATAAAGAAATAAAATTAAATAATGACATCTTGATAGAACAAAATGTTGGTAAATTGTACAACGAGGAAACAGCTAAGTCCTTGCTATTTGAACTTAGTTCAAAAGACGATATAAATAGCTCTCAAGTTCCTTCAACATATATTTTTAAAATATTAGATGTTATGTTTAATGGAATGAGCATTGACAAAAATTATATTAATCCGATAATAACTTTTGAAGATTATGAATACATTCCATACAATAACTCTTTTGTGAAAAATAGCAACAAATCATTAAACAAAGTTAATGCTAAAATAGTTAGAATGCAGGATTCTGCTGGAAATATTATTGGAGTGACAAAGCAAGCTCCTAATTCTGAGGATTCTCAAGGCAGATTTTATCTTCTAAAAGAAAAGTTAATAGATGGTAAGAAAAAATGAGTTGCTGACAAGCCTCTTAATTTTAATGGTAGTGCCGAAGATTTTCAGGAATATATTCTACTTAAAAATTTAAATTTTGCTGATACAACTGCATCAGGTAATTCAAGAAGAATTGTCGGACCAAATGGTTGAGCCAAAAAAAATCTTAATTATGAGAATAAGTATTCTATACCTTTCCAAATTTTAATTCCCAATTCAGAAATCATAGATAACTGACAAGAATCTAATAATTTCAATGTCTTTAGAGACAAACTTATAAACTCATTAACATCAGTAGTTGAGCCGTTAATTTCACCACGAAACTTAGAAATACTTATTTCTTCAGCAACTACTTCTTTCGCTAAGAATGGTTTTGCAGATCTTTTATCATTTCCTTCTAAAATAGAAAACCGAAAATTACAAAAGACAATATTTGGTGTTTTTTATGAAGGGGCCATTAATAATGAAGATTCATTTTGAAATGAATTTATAGATCAAATACTAAATACTATTATTGTAGAAGCTGATAAAGATCCCAACTATCTTGATGAACAAATCGAGACTATTGATAAACTCTTAAAATTAATGCTTGGGAGTGAATTGAATCTTTTATCAATAACAGACTTTGTAAATAGTCCGAAAGAATTATTGATTGGATTAAGAAAAATAATTGCTTCAATAAATATTGATGAAACAATCATTACCGTTTGAAACAAGTTTTATGACGTTGAAATGGATAAGTATCGTGTAATTGGTGTTGGAGATATTTTACCCATACTTTTAGATAACATTAGTAATGATGCATCTAATCCAAATGCAGGTTTTAAAACAGGGTTAAAGCATATAATAAATCAGATAAACTTTTCTAAAGTAATTCAATATGTAAAAGAAACTATTCTTGATCCACAATCTTTAGAATTATTTGGTCCTATTTTAGATCAATTAAATAGTAATTTAGGGAAACCGGATGCAAATCCTAATGACGATTATATTAACATAAATATAGGGTTTTCTAAAATAATTGATTTAATTGATATAAATGCCTTTAGTTTGAATATTTCAAACAATTCTACTTTAAGAAGCTTTTGAATAAATAATATTGATGGAGAAGATCAAGAATATATAATTAATTCTCTTTCTCTCTCTGGTATCTTTGCATCATTATTAAATTCATTAGGTAAAAATAATGATGATGATTTAGCACTTCATAATGCAATGATTGAAATGCTAAATATTTCAAGTAAAACGGAATTTGAAGGATTTTTGGGTATTGGGCTCTATCAGCCAGTGCTTGATCCTAATAAATTAGACATTAGAGATTTACAATCATTATTAAAATCGCCAACTCCAACACTTAATGATTTGAAAATATCACTCGAAAAATTATCAATAAATCTTATGAATCCAGATTTCTTCTTAGACCCTGAATCTACAGTAGGGAAATATGTAAATGATTATATTTTTGATTTTGCTAGCGATATAAGTATTCAAAATAAAGATATTAAGAAAAAAGTTGACACATATTTAAAATTCATGAATGAAACAGAATTTATTAATTTTGATCCTAATTTAATTGTCTCTGGATCAGATACATTAGGTGGTAATATTACTAATTCCTCACAACCCGATTCTTTAGCAGATAAATTCATCAACATGATAAATCCAAATACCAGACCTTCAGCAGGGGGGTTATTGGATACTGTGATGACACAAGTTTATAATGAATTCTATAATGAAAACAATTTACTTCAGTCAAGAGATATGACAACTGAGATTCTCGGATTTTATTCATTTTGAATGAAATTTTCAGAATTAAATCTTAATAGTCAGTCTAACACATCTACTGAGCAAGTTATTAATCAAATAAACTTTTTAGTTAACAAAACACTTGATGCAAACTCTGAGATTGGAAAAATTATCAATGGTACTTCTAAATCCTTTGTTGGAGCCGGAATGAATTTCAAGATTCTAGATGGTTTTTCAAATGTGAAAGAAACGGCAATTAAATTATCAAATCTATCTGTGGAAGTCCTTATTGCAAATGGTCTTTCTAGAGAAGTTATCGATTATTATTTTGAACATGATGGTGAAAAATTAAAAATAAACAATAATACAATATCTCTTGTTTCTGCATTATCTTCAATAATAAATGTTCAGAATACTTCCGATTTAACCAGAGCCAATTTGATAACTGAAGATTTCGTAAAATTCTTTTTATTAACTGATAAAGAAGAATCGAAAACAATGTTAACAATGGGACAAAGAACATTAAATACATTATCAGGAGCTACCAACAATATCATCGAAAGTTTAGGAATTTCTAGTGTTATTTTAAATCCATTTAGTGCAGTTTTAAATGCTCCGACACTATTATGATTTACTGTAAATCAAGGTGCGACAAGTACATCATCTGATGGAAATCTTTCTTATATTATTAGAGATAAATTATATAGATTCGATTCTTCAGAAAACTCAGTTGGAATTGGTTATGATGGATTCAAAGGGCTACTAGATTCCCTTATTGGTAATGAGATATATATTGATAATCCTGCTGATATGGATGCGTTTCTTCCTGTTTCTTTAGATAAAGATTATTTAGAATATTTATCAACTAACACATTCCAAGATTGAGATATCTTTGGAGTTAATATTTCAGATATATTATTAGCTGGTGTTGGATCATTTGTGGAAACAAGAACAGATGATTTCCAGATTGTCATTTCTGATGTTGGATCTTATTTAGTAAAAATAAATGATGCATATTTAATTGCTAATAATAAAAGTGTTTATGATTTAACATTAAATGACGCACCTAAAGACTCTATTCAAATGCAAACACTACTGAATTCACTTGATGATAAATATAAAATCAATGTTAATGGATTAGAATATTTAATAATTGGAACAGATTCAACAGTTGATTATTTATATCCAGTAACTGATCTTAATAATATTCAAGTAGACACAAAATCACAAGCAATTTTATATGTTAATCAAACAGGATTTGATAGAGCGAGAGAATCAAATGCGAATGCAGTTGTTAATAAATATTTTCTAATCATTGCTTCATCAACTATGTCCCCTATTAATTTAAGAGATCAAATTAATAAATATATTTATACAAGTTTAACAGGATTAAATAATTATGATGAACTTTCAAATCAAGAAAGAAATAATCCTACATATAAAAAAGCTTATTTATATAATGAATCAAATCCTTTTAATCCAGAAATCGCATTAAGAGTACAAACAATTGAAACATTAATTGAAGCAATTAACAGAGCAAACTCATTTATCTCAATGACTCTATTATTATTAATAGGTCTAGTTACAATATTCGTAATTAAAAGATATATCTCTTCAAGGTCAAAAGTTCTTGGGATTTTAAAAGCACAAGGATATAAATCAATTCAAATTGCCATTTCAATATGTACTTTTGCATTGTTCGTTTGTTTCTTTGGAGCTACATTTGGATATATTGCAGGTCATTTTTTACAATTACCTATGATGAATATTTTCTCAAATTATTGAACACTACCAATCGCACAAACTAACTTCAACTGGGTCTCATTATTAGTTACAGTCTTAATGCCTTTAGTTGGATTAATTTTACTAACAATTATTACTACATTATTCTTACTGAGAGTTAAGCCGACTAAACTAATGGATGGATCATTCCAATTAAATAATTCTAGAACAGCTGTAGCGATTCAGAAGAAATTTCAATCTACCAATATAAAATCTAAATTTACATTATCACTTAGCCTTAATTCAATCTGAAAATTATTATCCTTATTAGTATCTTTTGTCTTTACTGTAACAATAATGAGTTTCTCATTTGCATCGCAAAACGCCTTTGGTAACGCCGTTACTAAAACATATGAAAATAGAAACTACAATTATAAAATAGATTTAATCACTCCTACACTTGAAGGTGGAGCAATAACAACTTTAGATAAACAAGATATTAATAATTTATTATATGTGCCAGTAGGTAATCCAAATGAAGGAGCGACTTATTTAGCTGACTATTTTGCACCAGGACCAAATAGTGTTATAAATCCAATTTTGCCAAATGGCACTCATCCAAACGGACAACCTTTATATAATGACAAGCATATAGTGTCAAAATCTTCTTTTGATTTAGTTGTAAATATAGGAGGAATCGAAACTAATGTTTGAAACTCATTATTTAATTCAATGCCGGATTCACAAAGAACAAGTGTTGTAGCTGCATCACAATCAGCGGCAAAATGATTGGAGTGATCGCAAGGACTCATAAATTATGGTAAAGATAATGAAGCTAAACTTGATAATAATGGCGATAAAATACCATACTTCAAATATCTTATTAATCACGAAAGCCCAGAGGAATCAAGATTTGTTTATAGAAATATCAATGAAAAATCAAATGAATACTTCCATCAAGAAATAATTATTTCAGGAGATACAATAAATATTAGAGAGCTTTATAGAGAATTTCTTGTTGAGGCATACAATAAATCTTTAAATTACAATAAAGAAGCTTCTGAAGAGGACGAACCTGAATTTGTAAAGGATTATTTCTTAACATTTGGTAGTGTAGTATTTGATGAAGAAAAAAATGAAAAATTTTCATATGCTAATACTGTAGAAATAAATGATGAAAGTTTTAATCCAATAATCAATGGTTATGATAAGAATTCTTCTAATGTTCAAATACTTGATAAGAAACAAAATAATTTGTTAGATTTAACTTCAAAAATTTGAAATGAATCTTCATCAAAAGATACAGTTCCAGTTATTATCAATCATGTTGTTAAAGATAAAAGAAATCTAAATATAGGTTCCAAAATTGAATTAACAGTTTTAAATACAGCTAATAGATTTACCGAATCTATTAAAAAGAAACTTAATAATTTAGGTGCTTCTTTAGAACCAACTAAAAAAACAACATGAACATTCGAGATCGTTGGAATCAATGAAACATTTATAAACGAAGAATGGACAACATCACAAGAAATAATAAATTATATTACTTATTTAGATGAATTAGCACAACCTCATGAGGAGACTCCATTTAATGGAATATTATCTAATGAAGAATCTCCTAGACAAGCAAATAATTCTCTTGGATTATATTCAGAAAACGGGTATTGATCTGCCAATGAAAAAATTGATATATTCTCTGATAATATTTCAACTGAACAGCAAGAGAAAAATAAAAATATTTTTAGAGAATTATTCTACAAAGTTAATTCTTCAACACCGACAATAATTAATAATTCAGTTTTTGCTAAAACATTAAGAATGATTGCAGATTCTGATTTATCCCACTCTCAAGAATCAAATTTAATTAAATTATTTTTAGATATTGATCCTAATATGGAATTATCACAAGTATTAAATTCTGGTAATGAAACTATTGTAAACAAATCATTAGAAAAATTTGCTGAACTATATAATAGTAATAATATTTTAGGCCCTTCCTTCAAAGATATACAATCAAAAAATATTGAATCAGGATTTATTTCGAATACTACGGATTCAATCAATTCTGTAAGTGCTATTGTTATTGTGCTATCTTTATTAATATCAGTAACTATACTTGTTATGATTTCTTCTTTAATAGTTAATGAAAACGAAAGAAATGTTGCTATCTTCTCTATTTTAGGATATAACAATAGAGAAAAAGCTATTCTCTTCTTCTCTCTTTATATTCCAATAATCATATTAGCGATTTTATTGTCAATACCGCTTA
The DNA here is from genome assembly GCA_051656205.1 of Metamycoplasmataceae bacterium. Classification (GTDB taxonomy): domain Bacteria; phylum Bacillota_I; class Bacilli_A; order Mycoplasmatales; family Metamycoplasmataceae; genus UBA710. The sequence goes on along the minus strand of JBOGBM010000064.1, from coordinate 47 downwards.
CTATGGCTTTAATATCATTCTTTAGTGCATTTGTTAATTCATCCATT
>JBOGBM010000063.1:0-17775 GCA_051656205.1 Metamycoplasmataceae bacterium | reverse complement strand
ATGTGAGAAAATGCAGAAAAAGATTTAGTAAAAGTTCTTCAAGAGTTAAATATTAACTATGTTGAAATGAAAGGTGAAGCTGCTTTTTATGGTCCAAAAATTGATATTCAAATTAAGACAGCTTTAGGTCATGAAATTACCATGTCAACTCTTCAATTAGATTTTTTACTTCCTCGTAGATTTGATTTACATTATATTAATGATGCTGGTGAATTTGAAATTCCAGTTTTAATTCATAGGGGTTTAATTGGAACTTATGAAAGATTTTTAGCAATATTACTTGAACAAACAAAAGGTAATTTACCATTTTGATTAGCGCCTAGACAAGTAGTTATTATTCCGGTTGATACAATTCATAAAGAATTTGCCGAAGAGATTTATGATGAGTTAAAAGAAGAAAAAATTTATGTAACAATTGACAATCGGAATGAGAGAATGTCTAAGAAAATTAGAGAAGCACAAATTATGAAAACTAAGATTCAAATTGTTATTGGAGATGAAGAAGTTAAAAGTAATAAATTATCATTAAGGTTTTATGGTTCTGAAAAAATCAAGTTAGTTGATAGAAAAAAAATTGTTAATTATTTGAGAAAGTTGTCTCTTGAAAAATAAAAGAATTGACAACACAATTCTTAATACAAAATCAAGGAGTTGGATAAGACCTTTATACACTTTATTTGTTGTAGCTATCCCTTCATTTTTTATTTGATTTTTTCTAGGAAAGGACTTTAGAAGTGATCCTCCCTTTTCGCTTGGTTACAATGTATTAATAGCGATAGCTTTCATAATTGTAATATCTGTAATTACAATTCTTTTAATTTTTCTGAAAATATTAAAAATATCAATAATAATATTTACCTTTCCAATTACTATTTGTTTTATGGCGATATTTTTAAGCTCTTGATTACAAGGTGAATATCAATGATATAGAGTTTTAATTATTATTCCTTTAGTCTTTCTTGTTATACCTCTAAATATGTTTGTCAACTATTATGAGAGAAAACAAATTATAAAAATTAAAATAAAAAAAGAATTTGGTAAAAATTCTTAACTTATTTTAGGTGTAACTCCAATGTAAATTGAACCTCAACCTGTATGTACAAATGTTGATAACGAAGTTTTCATTTCAAAACCAAGCTCTAAAGCATTTTCTTTAATTTTTTCTTTAGCTAATTTTAGAAGAGTTTCTTCATAACCAAAGACTATCTTATAAACATAACCTTCCTTAACTTTGTTTTCACTACAGAATTTTTCAAGTTTAGCAATTACTTTTGCAACAGCTCCCTTTTTAGTTCTTGAAAGTCCATTTACAGACAATTTATCAAACACTTTAATGATTAAGGATAAATTTCCTGTAGTAATAATATGTTTTTTAATCCCTGTTAGTCTTCCTGATTTTATTAATGCTTTTAATTCATTAGGTATTATGTATCCTATTGATTTATCGCTTATTGTTTTTATGTAAGAAACAATTTCTTCAAAATTATCACCTTTATTAGACATTTCCATTGCTTTTTTGGCAACTTCTAGATATGTAGCACCAACAAAATTATTATTAATAATGGTTGCATTCTTATGATCCTTTGCAAATGCAGCAAGTGTATCTGAAGTTCCGGAAATGTATTTTAAAATAGGTAAAAAGATGACTTGCTCATATTCAGATGTTAATCTTTCTATTAATTCTTGCATATAAGCAAGTGATGGAAGGGATGTTGCAGATGGCGCACCATTTCTTATTTTATCAATCAGAGACTCCTTCGGAATCTCAAGACCTTCTTCCATTATTTCTCCATCGACTTCAACTTGCAAAGATAAAAAGTAAATATTTTCATCCTGCATTTCGATATCTTTTTTATATAGACCAGAGAATGAATCTATTACAATAGCTAATTTTTTCATATTTAACATTATACAACTTTAAAAGTATTTTTCCTTCTTTTAATTTATTTGATAGTTAAGTTAAATTAACAAGAATTTTTTCTATATATTGAACTTATTTAGTATACTTTTATTTTTTTTATTAAAAATTGTTGAAAAATACCAATATTACACTATAATTATTAAAAATTAAAGAGGGGAAGAAATGAAAAGATGAAATTCAAAGAAAATTGCTTTCATAGCAATTTTGATAGCAACATCTATAGCATTCGTTGTAATAGGCGCTCAAGCCGCAGCGATATCTTCGCTTCCGAATTTAAAACTTTCTCTAGCTGGATTGCCAGTTAAAATTACAGGATTTTTATTTGGTCCTTTGATTGGTTTTACAATTGGGTTTATAACGGATATCATGACGTTCTTATTTGTGCCCGTCTTCTACAATCCAATATACTCACTTGTGCTAGCGATTACCGGAATGGTTCCTGGCATTTTTGCATGATTTTATTTTGTTAAGTGCAATCCTAAATTTACAAATAAAAATCAAGTTAAAAAACTCAATATAAAGAAAATCCAGTTGAATCACAAATTGATTTTAGAATATAGTCATTATTTGGAACATAACAATGATTTAAAATCAGAAAGAGCCAAACGGATTCTTGAAAAGATTGCTAAATTAGATAATAGAATGGAAATTCTTAAGAATGAAAATACAAAAGAAACACGAGCCTTAAATTTCAATCTAATTTCTTCGGTATTATTTACATTAATAATAGCCGCGATATTTACAATATTTTTAAGTATGTATTTATCAGTGGATTTATTAACTTCGGCATTTGGTGATATTACTTTTCTTCATAAACCAATAGTCTTTATTGGTTTTGTGTGAGTTGGATTTGCATTTATTATAGGATTTCTAATAGTTTGTAGATTCGCCATGAAATCTTCAGACTATATTAAAATGGTACCGTTATTAATGTTTATTATATTAACAGAATTCATTAATATGCCCTTGGTTTCTATAGCGGATCAATCGACAGTTGGAATTACTTTTGGAGTTTCATTCCTTACAGCATTTCTTGCATCACCAGTCAAAATTTGAATGAATTTATTAATAATTTCATTTGCCACAAAAATTGTAACACCTTTAATTATGGGTAAGCAAGCCAATTCTTATATTTAATTAATTTAAATGTGAAATGGAAAATAAAAAATAAAAAAATATATAAAAGAGTAGAATATGACAAAAACAAGCAAAAAAAATTTAATATTATGATTAGGAGTTTCAGCAGGATTTGCAACTGTTTTCGGAACAAGTGCAGCCCTTTATTTTACTGCTGGTAATCTTGAAAATATTGCATCTAAAAAAGAATATCTAATTAGAACACCATCACCTTTAACATTGGACGGATATTACTTTGATATGAGTGCGACATATGGACCGGCAACAACTAAAACTCCACAAACTTTATTATCGTCAGGATTAATCAGAGTTGAAACAACCGGGGAAACAAAATTCATAAAAAATAGTGAAGGAAATTTAATTGTTTCTCAATCTTCAAAAGAAAGATTAGTTTTAGATTTAGGTAAAGAAGTTATCTTAACTTTTAAAAACGCTACTGGAGATATTCAACATGCAGTTTTTGATAGTGATGAGGCAGAAATTAATCCTTCAACATCAACAGCAATCGAAAAACCAGAAACAGTAATATTAAGATCAAATAATCAAAGATCATTAAATAGCGATTATTTTGACGATTTAATGCTTGGAGGAGCTAACTTTGTTGATGGCAAATTAGTTCCGAGTTCAACGGGATCATATCAAATGAGATCATTGAGTTTTACTGTTAAAGAAGATATTTATTGAGTAGATGCAAATGGTAACAAGACCACATATAAAATCCAACCAAAAGATTTTTACTATTCATACATGAGAACTTGACTGTATGATACTAAATATAGACGTGAAAATGGTGGTTCTAGTGAATTAGATAAATATTTCATTAATGAATCTGGCACTTCAAACAGACTTACTGATGATAAAAAATACCCTAATAACTATTTACTTGGATTATTCGGAATAAGCTCAACATTATTGCAACAAGAAGATTCTTCTGTAAAAACAATTACGGTTGATGGTACTGACAAAGAAGTCTTTAATATTGAATCAATTCCAACTGAAGCAAAACCTGCTTTTTCTCCATTTTTATCTAAAACATTTTTAAATTCTTATTTACTTGGTCCTGCTCCTGCTGCATTCATTGATGAATTAGCTGAAAAAACGAAAAATATTGAATATCAAGTTAGTGCAACAAGTAAAGAAAAAGTGACCGGGAATGCTCTAAAATTTGGAATTTATACATACGGACAAAAAAGAACAGATAATCTCTTTTCATCTTCATACATTCCAACAAGTGCCGAAAAAAATAGAATTGTTTTTGTAAAGAACAAGCATTTTGCTAATAAGGAATTTTTAATGGAAGAAAACACATTAGAAAGAATAATTTTTGAGTTTTCTACATCCCCTGCCTTTAATGAACAATTGTTTAATAACTATTTTGAAGGAACGGTTTCTGAAATGCCTTATAGTTCATTAACTCAACAACAAAAGATTAAGATTTTTGGATCATCATATGATGAAGAATTTGCTGTTAAAAAGGGATTGTTACAAGTTAAACAGCAAAATAAGTCTCAATTAGTTCAAAGAACTCTTCTTACTACTGATCCAAGAAAATTAAATGATAATGAACTATCATATTATTTTAATGATCAATATGCAAGATTGGTTTATGGTTCTTCAGTGGAGGATTTAAGAGCAGGTAGAGGGAAAACTGCGAATTCATTTTTCAATGGTCCAGGATATCAATTAAGAACATTATTAAATGCTTCAATCAATTGATATACTTTTGTCAATAACTCATCAAATGGATTAAAACAATTATGATTAAATCATACTGCCCCTGATGCTAGATATTCTTTTTCAAGTGATAAAACACCGTTTGATTTTGCTGATAAAATCAATAATATTGGATACTTTGATGAAAATGGAAATAAAGTAGTAATAACTGAAGCTCAAATGAAACAAACATATGAGAATAATTCAGATAGTATTGAAAATCAATATAAAAACCCTGGTTTTGACGAAATTAAAAGATTGGTTGAAAAACTATTAGATGACAATAATATTACAGATCCGTTAGAATGACAAATTATTTATCCTTATACAGATGCTATTGGGAATATAGTTACTATTAATCAATTAAAACTTGTTGAGAAAACTTTAAAAGAATTAGATAGCAAAGGAAGATTAATGCCTTCAGTCTTTATTCCGAACAGTCGTGATGAAATGCTTGATTCTATAAACTCAAATAAAGCTGTTTCTGATTTTGGTGGTTGAGGATATGATTATGAAGGGATTGGAAGTTTCTTAGATGGAATTTCACACCAAAGTGGAGTATCTCTTTTATCAGCATTTTCATTATATTCTGATACTTCTAATACAACTATTAGAAATCAAAATCCTGAATTTACAAAGCTTTCAGATAGAATTAAAGAATATTTAAATCCTGAATTACCTGCGGGATTGAAAGTAGAAGATTGAGTTGACTTTACAAATGATGATAATAATAATCTTGATGCTAAATTCGGTAGCTATCAATTTGGAACAGAAATAGCTAAATTCTTTTTAATGTATCAAGAAGAGATTAGTGATGATGAAATCACAGATTTAATTATTGAATTAAATATTATTGCTGGTTTTTCAATGGAAGCCGACATTTCAATTAATGATGCCCGTTCAACCTCATTGTCATTAGTTTTACCAGAATATTTATTCCCAACAACAAAAGCTGGAATATTGTATTTATCAGATGTAAGGGTAGGTGATAAAGATGAGTAAGTACATTTTAAAAAGAATATTGTTAGCAATATTAACTTTAATTGTTTTAATAACACTTGCTTATATTTTGAATGCTTCCTTTTCTAGAAACCCTTTTGCTGGAGGAGATCCTGAAAATGCTGAGCAATTAGCACAACAAGCTGGATTAAACGATCCTATTTTGATAAGATTCGGAAGATATATTCAAGATATTTTTAATGGAACGTTCGGAAGAATATATGTTCCACAAGGTGGTGAATCAACATCTATTCCAACCTTCTTCTTTTCACCATTAAGATATACATTATTAGTAACAGCACCTGCTTTGATCTTTTCATCATTAATTGGTATTAGTTTGGGAATATTAGCAGGTTACAAAAGAGGTACATGAGTTGAGGCAGTAATTAACATTTTTGTTGTTACATTTATTGGACTACCTTCTTTCGTTATTGCTCCAATCATGATTTTAATTGCCGTTAATTCAAATGGATTAATTCTATTCGACTTTAAATTACCAGAAGATGTTGGTTGATTATTATCATTAAAATCATTAATGCTACCGATTTTAACAGTTACATTAGGTTCACTTGCTGCATACACAATTTTGGTTAGAAATCAAATGGTTTCAATCCTTACTTCAAATCAGGTCCTAATCGCTAAAGGTAAAGGGCTTTCAACTATTGATATTTTCTTTAAGCATATTTTTAGAAATATATCTATACCAATTATTTCTTTCTTATTACCTTCATTCGTTATATTATTAGCGGGTAATGTTGTTATTGAGCAATTCTTCAATATTCCTGGTTCATCATCTGTTATTATTCAAGCATTTCCTAATGGTGAAATTAATATTATTATGTTTTCAATATTATTTTATTCATCACTCTCTTTAGCAATACAAATAATTTTAGATATTTCATATGTAATTATCGATCCTAGAATTATGTTTGTTGAAAAAGGCAAAATGGATTATTTCAATAATTTCATGAATAAATTAAGAGTTAGAGAAAACTACAAACAAGCTATGACAATGAGAGAGGCGTCAAAAAATTCTTTAAATAAACTTGAAGAAGAGAGTTTAGTAATTAACAATCACGAAGCGGAGGTGAATAATGGTTAATAATAATGAAAAGTACAAAGAGTACTTAGAAGTGGACAATAATCAAAATAATACTATAGCAATCCACACAGATATGGGATATACAAAAGACAAATTAGATTCCTCATTAAATGATGATTTATTTCGTTATGTTGAGTTGGAAAGATCTTCTGGAATTGGTTCTTTAAGCGGGAAACAAAAAAGAATTAGTGCTGATATAGCCGGAAGATTTTTCAAAAATTATTTTGCCTTGGTGTCTTCAATTATCTTTATATCAATTTTATTAATTGCAATAATTGCGCCTATTATTTCACAATTTGAGTCTAATAAAGTTGTTTTAGGAATAGACTCACAATTTATCACTAATCTTCCACCTTCATATGCTCCAGTAGTAACGGAAGTTCTTACGAGGTCACAGTTAGAATTAATTGAAAAAGCATTAGGACCAATTGCCGATAAAAAAGAATTGACTCCAAATGGGGATTGATTAGTTACATATAATAAGTATGAATTAATTAATAAAACTCTTGGGGATAATTCAAATTTTAGTACTATTCTAGGAACAACACAAGAAGGATTCGATGTTTGAACTAGAACATGGACTGCTACAAGAGATTCTTTATTGCTTTCTTTATTAGTTGCATTTTCAGAAACATTTCTTGGAATAATTATTGGAGCTTATTTAGGATTCCATGCTGGTACATGAATTGATACATTTTTAACAAGAGTTATTGATATTGTTAAGAATGTCCCAAGCATAATTTGATTCTTATTATTAGTTTCTTTATTTAAAGATGTTACATTTGGAACACTATTTCTATCATTAGTTCTTATTGGGTGAACTAATCCAGTGTATCAAACTAGATTATGAATTATTACCGTTAAAGATCAAGAATATATTATGGCTTCGAAATCGATTGGTGCTTCAACAAATAGACAAATTTTTGTTCATGCATTACCAGCTATAATTGGTAAATTAGCAACAACACTTGTCCAAAGAATTGTTGTGGTAATACTATTTGTTTCATCATTAGCATTTCTAGGTTTCATTCCATTTGGTGGAGAACCGAATTTAGGAACAATTCTTAACGAGGCCAGAAGTCAAGTCGAAAATAATGTTTGAATATTACTATTGCCATCATTAATTTTATTAAGCGTTTCATTATCAAGTCAATTTATTGCAAATGGATTACATGATGCGCTAGATCCAAAATTGGTAGGGGCTAAATAATGAAAAATAATTTAAAAATTAACCCTAGAAATAAAAAGGCCATACAAGCTTCTCGAAAAACAAAAGGTGCACAAAGTTCTAAAAAAACATTCTCAACAAAAATTGCAAAAAATAATCAAATTACATCTTCTTTAGAAAATGATCAACTTATTCAAGCATCAAGTGATACTAATGTGGTCCCAATTATTCCGGAAGAGGTGAAACAAGATGAAGTATCTCCTCAAATAAGTAATGAAGTTTTATTAAATGTTAAAAATCTTAACGTTTCTTTTAGACTTAACAGAAAAAAAATTATTAGAATTGTTAGAGGGATCGATTTAAAAATTTTAAAAGGACAAATTATTGGACTTGTTGGTGAATCAGGTTCAGGTAAATCTGTAACTTCCAAAGCCCTTATGAATATCAATGACTTTTCTATTACTGAATGTGATGAAATGAGAATTGGTGATATTTCATTGAAGAATTTAAAAAATAAAGAGTGATCTAAAATTCGAGGTAAAAAAATCGGTTACATTCCTCAAGACCCCTTAACATCCTTAAATCCTACAAGAACAATTGGAAAACAATTGTTAGATGTTTTACAAGATAGTACAGAGTTTTCTTCTAAACAAGAAAAGATTGACTATCTAATTGATTTACTTGAATCTTTTGGAATAAGAAATGCAAAAGAAAAATTTAATTCCTATCCACATACATTTAGTGGTGGAATGAAACAAAGAGTTGTTATAGCAATGATTGTTGCGGCAAAACCAGATTTAATTATCGCTGATGAACCTACTACTGCTCTTGACCCAACTGTTCAAGCTTCAGTTTTATCTCTATTTGAAGATATTAGAAGAAAATATCACATTTCAATTATTTTCATTTCTCACAATATTTCAGTTATTGCAAAATTCTGTGATTACATTTATGTAATGTATGCCGGAAAAATTGTTGAAGCAGGGACAAAAAAAGATATTTTCCTTCGTCCTGCCCATCCATATACTTGAGCTCTTATTTCTTCAATTCCTGAAGATAAGGGTGAAAAGTTATTTAATATTCCTGGTACTCCACCAGACATGGCTAATTTACCATCCGGTGATCCTTTTGCCCCAAGAAATCAATTTGCTCTAGAAGTTGATTTCAAAAAAGAACCACCATTATTCCAAATTACAAAAACTCATTTTGCAGCAACATGATTGCTTGATGAAAGGTCTCCAGAAGTCGTTTTAACGCCACAACTCGAGACAAGACTAAATTACTTTAAGAAGGTGTTTGATGAAAAATAATAGTAACAAAGATAGTGAATATTTACTAGTTGTTAAAGGTCTTAAAAAATCCTTTCATACAAAAAGTGGTACTGTTAAAGCGATTGATGATGTTAGTTTTAATGTTAGACCTGGAGAAATAATGGGTTTAATTGGTGAATCTGGCTCTGGTAAAACAACAGTTGGAAGATTATTAATCAGGCTATACAATGATTTTTCAGGATTTATTTCTTTAGATAATCAAATTATTTCTGGAAAAAGAATTTCAAAAAAAAGAAGTTTATTTCTTCATAAAAATATGCAAATGATTTTTCAAGATCCTCACGCTTCATTAGATGGACAGCAAAATGTCTATTCAATTTTAAAAGAACCTTTAATTGTTAACAAAATAATGAAAAATGAATATAAAGATATATTTTCAGACTGACAAGAGGTTCTTAAGAATTTTAAATATCCTTTTGAGAAAGAAGTTAAAAATATTGAGCTTTCAAATATGATATCGTTAAATCATGAATCAAAAAGTTTTATAGATGAATGACAAGATCAATTACTTAATTTAAAATTTGATTTCAAAAATAATAAGATTGACAATATTTTCAATTCTTATTATAGTTTTCTAGATTCTAGGCAACTAAAAGAATCATATTATGTTAAGAAGTTATTTGACAATAATGATATATTGTTAAAAAAATATTTTGAATCTCAAGAAAAATACAGAAATAACGATTTAAATAGTTATGAAAGTAAATTAAAAAATTATAAAGAAAAACTTAATTTAACTATGGAACTTTCAACTCAATCGTTAAATAAATATTTGACAATCAAGGAACAAGAACGTATTAAAAATGAAATAATTGAAGATCAGAAAAGAACATCTGAATATATCACTAATACCACTAACATGTTATTATCGCAATCGTTAGAGTATAAAAATGCATACTTATCCGCAAATGAAAAAGCTAACAAAACATCCGATTATATAAAACATAATGATGCTAAAACTGAATATTTTTTGTATAAGCATGTTTATAGAGAGTTCACAAAAAACATCAATAAATTAACATATTTAGAAATAAACAATATTGAGGAATTAATTAATATGATTAATGATAGTATTATTAGTATCCAAAAAACATTTATTCAAGTTAATATGAGTGATCCTAAATATCTTAAAAAGATTAAATATATTATCGCTTCAGAATTTGATTTAGGTATGGCATCGTTCATTAATATTTCTCGTAATAACAAAAAAACTAAACTTTTCGAAAGATATGAACAAAAACTTGCACTTGACGAGAAGAAGAAAACTATTTCTATTAAAACCGATCCTCACAAATCTAAAATTGATATTTTGTCAGCAAAAAAAGATTATCAAAATACAATTGATGAACTGAATTGAAATCTTAAAATTTATTTAGAAAATTTTAATGTTGAAATGATAGAACTTCAAAATGAAATTGACAAGGAAAGCGAATTCAATAAATCCCTTCATGTTACTTTAGATAATCTAAATGTCGAATTTGATTTAACTCATAAAAGATTTCTAAAAGAATTAGAACTATTCTTAGCACAATCAGGAAAAACAAAAGAAAAAATTTCTCAGCAAATAAATTTCTACGACAATAAAGTTAAACAAAAACATGAATCTTTAAAATCATTCCATATAGAAGTAAAAAATTTACAAGACGACTTTATTAAAATGAAACATTTGGTTGGTATTATTCAAAATAAATTTTCAAAACCTTTTGTGAAGAAAATATTGTTAAAAGAAAAAATTTACAAAGCCCTGGAAGATGTAGGATTATTGAGACAATTTGCTTGAAGATATCCCCATGAATTTTCGGGTGGACAAAGACAAAGAATCGTTATAGCTAGAGCTATTATTTCTGAGCCTAAATTAATTATTGCAGATGAACCAATTGCTTCTTTAGATATTTCTATTCAAGCACAAGTGGTGAATTTATTAAAAGACTTGTGTAAAACTAAAAATATGGCCTTAATATTTATTGCTCATGATTTATCAATGGTGGAATATATCGCAGATAGAATAAATATTATGCACTTAGGCAAAATTGTTGAATATGGCGAAACATCAAAAGTATATGATAAACCAGTTCATCCATATACAATTAATCTTTTTAATTCAATCCCAAAGATTTCAAATGCCAACAAGCCTTTCGAAGCATCTGGTTTCGAATTAGAATATTTGGAAGAACAACAAGATTCAGGTGCTCTCGTAACTGATTGAAAATGTAGCAAAGATCATTATGTTTATTCCACAGAAAAACAATTTAAAAAATGAATGGGTATGGAAGTTGAAGAAGTGGAAATTCCTGTTGAAGAATTAGTTTATGAAGAAGTCAATAATGATTTTTGAAATGATAGTATGAAGATACAAGAGAGTCTTATTATTGATGTCAAAAAGAGATAGCAATAAAATATCAAACAAAATAAAAAGAGAATTTACTAAGAACAATGTATTTGTTATTAGTTTTTTTGTTTTTCTATCATTAGCAATTATTCTTGCAGTTATATTTAGTACAGATAGACTTTGATTTGATGTGATTTCAGTTGTTTCTATTTTTTACATTTGTATTCCGATTTTAATTTTAATTTTTTCAACAAGAGATAAGGGTTTAGTAAGAAGAATTATTGATCTTTTCAAATTTAAGGAAATGAAAGAAATGAAGAAAAATAAATTAACTTCTGAAGAAGAAAAAAAACTTAAAGTTTTTTCATTAGAAAATAAGGAAAAAAAACCAATGATTTCTCGCGATGATTTAATTTTCATTTCTTTAATATTAATGTTTTATGGAATATTGCTGTTGATGATTACTATTCCTTCGTTAATCCTATTTTCAATAAAATAAAAATCTTTGTTTATAATTAAATAATAAAGATCAGAAAAGAGAGAAATGGATAAACTTTACAATCATAAATTTGTCGAAAAGGGTAAGAACGAAAAATGAATAAATAATAAATATTTTTCAACACATGATAAATCTAAAGAGCCTTTTTCTATCATTTTACCACCACCTAATGTAACAGGTAAATTGCACTTGGGTCATGCTTGAGACGGTTATATTCAAGACACAATAATTCGTTATAAAAAGCTTTGTGGATTTGATGTTTTATTTTTGCCATCAATGGATCATGCCGGAATTGCAACTCAAGCAAAAGTTGAAGAGAAATTAAGATTGAATTCTGAAACTAAAGAAATGCTTGGTCGTGAAAAATTTCTTGAAAAAGCATTAAACTGAAAAAAGGAATATGCAGAAATCATAAAAAAACAATGAGCCACATTAGGTTTAGCTTTAGATTATTCTAATGAACGTTTTACTTTAGACAAAAAATCCAATAATGCAGTTAATAAAGTTTTTATTGATTTATATAATAAAGGCTTAATTTATAAAGGTGTTAAAGCTATTAGTTGAGATCCAAAACTAAAGACAGCTCTTTCAAATATTGAAGTTATTGCAAAACCTACAAAATCCAAAATGTTTTATGTCAAATATTATTTACAAGATAAATCTAGTTACATAACTATTGCAACCACAAGAATTGAAACAATTTTTAGTGATGTTGCGATCGCTTTTAATCCTTATGATAAAAAGAATAAAGTATTCTTAGGTAAAAAAGTTTTAAATCCCTTAACTAATGAATTGCTTCCAATAATAACTGACGAATACGTTGATCAAAAATTCGGTTCAGGTTTTATGAAAGTTTCTGCACATGCTACTGCTGATATTGATATCATTATAAAAAATAATCTTGAAATAAAAGAATGTATTAATAAAGATGGCTTAATGAACGAACTTGCAATGGAATTTGTTGGACTTTCTCGGTCGGATGCCAGAAAAAAAATTGAAAAAAAACTTTTAAGCAATGATTTACTTATTAAAGTTGAAGAAATTGAAAACAATGTCGGTGTGTCCGAAAGATCTAATGAAGTTATCGAAATTCTAGTTATGCCTCAGTGATTTGTTAAAATGGATTCCTTGAGTAAAAAATTACTAGAAAATATTAATTCTAAAGATAAGGTAAAAATTTTTCCAATAAGATTTGAAAACATTTTAAAAACCTGAATGAGCGATGTTTACGATTGAACAATAAGTAGACAATTATGATGAGGTCATCAGATTCCTGCCTGATATAAGGATGATCAAGTAAAGGTTCAGGTTGAATCACCAGGCGATGATTGAGTTAGAGATGAAGATGTTTTAGATACTTGATTTTCGTCCGCTTTGTGTCCCTTCTCCTTTTTAGGTTGACCAGATGATAGTGAAATGGTTGAAAGATATTTTCCTACTTCTTTATTAGTAACAGGTTATGACATTATTTTCTTTTGAGTTGCAAGAATGTATTTTCAATCCTTGGAATTTATGAATAACATACCTTTTAAAGATTTATTAATTCACGGTTTGATAAGAGATGAATTTGGAAAAAAAATGTCTAAATCATTAGGTAACGGAATTAATCCAATGGATGTTATTGAAGATTATGGATCGGATTCATTAAGGTGATTCTTATTAATTAATTCAACACCAGGTCAAGACATAAACTTTAGTAAAAGCAAAATTGAATCGGCTTGAGCATTAAATAATAAGTTATGAAATATTACTAGATATATTATCTCCATGGAAGATAATCAAAATGAAGAAATGAATGATACAGATAAATGAATACTAACAAAATTTAATATTTTGACCAAAAATATTAAAAAACATATGGAAAAATATGAATTTTCAATCATAGGCAAAAAACTTAGTGACTTTATTTATAATGATTTCTCTAGTTGATATGTTGAGTTTTTAAAAATAAAACCAAATAAAAATAATGCAATATCTGTTCTTTCGAAATTGTTGATTTTGCTTCATCCTTTTATTCCATTTTTAACGGATCATTTATTCAAAATTTTAACTAATAAAGAATTGTTAGAATATTCAATTCAGACTACAAAAAGTTATGAGATTAAGTACATTGATAGTGCCATTTCTATGATTAGTTTAATTAGAGAGTTCAGATCAGAATTTAATATTAGCAATAAGGAAACAGTTTCTTATTATTTTGATAAAAGCGAAAATAATAATGAAATTGCTGAGTTGGTTAATAAAATAGCTAATTCTAAAATCGAAAAAAATAATGGCTCTCCTTATTCTAAGGGTGGAACAACAATTTATATTAAACTAACTCCTAAATTAATTAAAATTGAAAGAGAAAGAATTGCCAAAGAAGTTCAAAGAATTAATTTAGAAATTGCGAGATCGGAAAAAATATTATCCAATGATAAATTTGTTCTTTCAGCCCCAAAAGAAAAAGTTGAATTAGAAAAACAAAAATATCAAAATTACATGAAAGAATTACAATTATTCATGAAAAAAAATGAGGAATTATAATGCTGATACTTAATGGTAAAAAAGTTTCGGAGGAAAGATTAGAAATTCTTAAAAACAAAATCTCTAATTTTAAGATAAAACCAAAAATGACAATCATTCAAGTAGGGGATATTTTTGAAAGCAATAAGTATATTGGGATCAAAATGAAAATAGCTAACAAAATTGGTATTACATCTCGTCATGTCAAATTAGATGAAGAAATAGAACAAGAGGAATTAATTCAATTAATCAAAAATGAATGTAAGAAAACGGACGGATTAATAATTCAATTACCACTACCGAAAAAACTAGATAAACAAACTGTTCTTGATGCTGTTGATTTTCATAAAGATATTGATGGATTATCCCAAAAGAATCATGATCTTCTTTATCAAAATCAGAAATGCATTGTTCCTGCAACAGCTAAAGCAATCATTAGTTTATTGAATGCTTATAATATTGAAGTGAAAGGAAAACAAATTGGAGTTGTTGGTGAATCTAATTTAGTTGGTAAACCTACAAAGGAATTATTAATCAAAATGGGAGCAATAGTTACTAGTTTTAATATTGATACAGGAATTAAGAATTCTGAACAAGCAGATATCCTAATAGTCGCTGCTGGTTCACCTAATTTAATAAAAGCAGAGAATATCAAGCAGAATGCTGTAATTATTGATGTCGGTGTAAGTAGAGTTGATGAATCTAATAAAGTATATGGTGATGTAGATTTTGATTCGGTAAAAAATAAAGCTTCAGCCATTTCTCCGGTCATTGGTGGAGTTGGCCCACTGACGGTTGTTTCGCTTTTAGAAAATCTTGTTGAAATATATACTAAGAATTTATTTAAAGAATAAGTAATATGTGTTATTATTAAAAAGCAATAATATTTGTTGCAGAAAGTAGATTAATTTCTCACCTCATGATTTATATCTTGGGTTTAGCTATAGCAATATTAAATGAATAGTTATTAATGAAAAAAATCAATTATTTTCAATACTTAATTTAAGGAGTCAATCATTATTGATACAACATCATCCACTAATCCTAAGAAAAGGAAACCAGGACCAGAACATATTATCAATGAAAACATTTTATTTCCAAAACTTTTTATAATAGGAGTGAATGGCGAGAAAATTGGTGTCATGACGAGAGAAGACGCTTTAGATAGTGCTCAGGAGCAAAAATTAGATTTAGTCCTTATCTCCACAACACCTAAGCCTATTGCAAGATTTATGGATTATGGTCGTTTCAAATATGATCGTAAGAAAAAGAAAAAAGAAGAAAAACAAAAACAGTCTAGAACTGAAAATAGGCAAATTCGTCTTACTCCTTTAATTGGTATTAATGATTTAAAAACAAAAGCTAAAAAAGCTAGAGAATTCTTGCTTGATGGAGATATCGTAAAAATTTCTTTAAAATTTAGAGGAAGAGAATCTCAAAGACCTGAACTTGGTTATGATACATTGAATACTTTTTATAAAGAAGTTGAAGATATTGCAATCATTACCAAGGAACCATTTTTAACTTCAGGAAGATTTTTAGATATGTTTCTACAACAAGATAAGAAAAAAGTTATTCAAATGAATAAGGAAAATAAGAACAAAAATAAGGAGGTAGATAATCATGCCGAAAATGAAAACTAAAAGTGCTTTAACAAAAAGAGTTAAGGTTACAGGAACAGGTAAAGTTAAAAGAGGTCAGGCATATAGATCTCATTTAGCTCAAAATAAAACAACTAAACAAAAAAGACAATCTCGTAAATCCGAAATGATGCATCCTTCCGATTTAAAAAGATTTAAAGGTTTATTTTAAAAATCTAAAAAATATATCAAAAGAAAATAGGAGAATTTATGAGAGTTAAAGGCGGAATAGTTACTAGAAGAAGACGTAAAAAGTGACTGAAACTTGCAAAAGGATATTGAGGTCACAAATCAATTGGTTACAAAGTTGCTAAACAGCAAGTTGTTAAAGGTTGAGTTTATGCTTTTAGAGATAGAAAACAAGTTAAAAGAAATTTTAGAAAGTTATGAATTGCACGTATTAATGCTGCAACACGTCCAATGGGATTGTCATATTCAAGGTTTATTGAGGGATTAAAGGCTGCTAATATCGAGATCAACAGAAAAATGTTATCAGAGTTAGCGATTAATCACCCTGATATTTTTAAAAATATTTTTGAAAAAGCAAAAATGGCTTTAAGCAAAAAATAAAATTTCTTGAACTATCTATATTATCAACAATGCATTTTGTTGATTTTTTTATTAATTAATAATTAAAAATAAAAAAGTATTAGAATTAATAATAACAATAATTAAGAAAAGAGTAATAATGGCTAAAATAGTAGTTGGTTTAAGTGGTGGAGTTGATTCTGCTGTAACAGCTTATCTTTTGAAAGAGCAAGGCCACGAAGTTATCGGGGTTTTTATGAGAAATTGAGATTCCTACGCCAATAATGATACTTTGGGAAATAAGGATATTAATAGCCCTATTTGTCCACAAGAATTAGATTATTTAGATGCTAAAGAAGCCGCTAGAATAATTGGTATTCCGATTCATAGAATTGATTTTGTAAAGGAGTATTGAAATTCTGTATTCGAAAATTTTATTAGCGAATATAAAAAAGGAAGAACTCCTAATCCTGATATCTTGTGTAATAAATTTATTAAGTTCGATAAGTTATTGAATTATGCAATTAAGGAACATGATGCAGACTTTCTAGCAACGGGTCATTACGCTAAGACAAAAAATGGTGAATTATATAGAGGAATTGACGAAACAAAAGATCAAAGCTATTTTTTATCACAACTTTCTAGAGACCAATTATCTAAGGTTATGTTTCCTTTAAGTGAGTTAACAAAAAAACAGGTTCGTTCAATAGCATTGAAAGCCAAATTAAATGTAGCGTCTAAAAAAGATTCTACAGGTATTTGTTTTATTGGCGAAAGAGATTTTTCAAATTTCCTAGAAAATTACATTCCAGCCATGAAGGGGGATATAGTTGATATCGAAACAAATAAAGTGATCGGTAAACATAAGGGAGTGATGTATTACACAATTGGTCAAAGAAAAGG
>JBOGBM010000062.1:0-11922 GCA_051656205.1 Metamycoplasmataceae bacterium | reverse complement strand
TTTAGGATATAACAATAGAGAAAAAGCTATTCTCTTCTTCTCTCTTTATATTCCAATAATCATATTAGCGATTTTATTGTCAATACCGCTTACTATGGCTTTAATATCATTCTTTAGTGCATTTGTTAATTCATCCATTTTAATATCACTTGGAATTTCGCTTAAAGCAACTGATGTATTACTTTCGACATTATTTGTATCAACCATATTCGGAATATCTTCTCTTATTGCCTGATTTGGTTTAAATAGAATTAAACCAATTGTATTATTAAAAGAAGGAGATTAGAATGGGGAAAACACAATTAAATAAATTTTTAGAAATTGAAAAAAGTGCCGATTTATTAGGTTCTAAAATACAAAAGATTAATTTCAAAACAAAATTAGAAATCCAAAAAGCAAATAATGTTAGAAGAAGCAAAAGAAATGATGATGATCATACATTAATAAATGTTGAAGGCAACATAATTGATCTTATAAATGTAAGTAAATATTATGTCTCTGGTGGAAATAGCACTAGAGTTCTTTCGAGCGTCAATTTGTCAATAAAAAGAGGAGAGTTTGTTGTTCTTTTTGGAAAATCTGGTTCGGGTAAAACGACATTATTGAATTTAATGTCAGGACTAGATAGACCTACAACAGGAAATCTAATTGTTTGCGATAAAAACTTACCATATTTGTCAAACAACGAGCTAACAGCCTTTAGAAGAGAAAATCTTTCTTTTATATTTCAAAATTATAATTTACTCACTAATTTAAATGGATATGACAATGTTCAAACAGGTGCTTATTTACAAAAAGATAAATTCAAAAAGAATGATATTAGAAAAATGTTTGAAGACTTTGATTTGATTGATGTAATTGATAAGTATCCTTCACAAATGTCCGGTGGTCAACAACAAAGAATTTCTATTTTGAGAGCCTTGGCCAAAAACAGTGA
This sequence comes from Metamycoplasmataceae bacterium, assembly GCA_051656205.1. Classification (GTDB taxonomy): domain Bacteria; phylum Bacillota_I; class Bacilli_A; order Mycoplasmatales; family Metamycoplasmataceae; genus UBA710. Next base: position 10,985 of record JBOGBM010000062.1, on the reverse strand, counting down.
AATTATTTTTGCAGATGAACCTACAGGGGCTTTAGATGTCAAAACAAGTAAAATTGTAATGGAGTTATTACAAAAAATTAATAGAGAATTAGGCAAAACAATCATAATGGTCTCTCATGATCCAGGAGTTATTAAATATTCAACAAGAGTCATTGAATTATCCAAATCGAGAATCATTTCAGATTCACATGAAAAGACAGACACCTTAAAAAAGAATTTACATTCTGAAAAGCCTTCTGAGAAACAAATTGAAATTTTAAATGAATCATCTAGTTATTAATTATTTAATTTTTTTAGCTAATTTCTGATAATCAAAATGATTGGTTTTTATTGGAACACCTTTGCTTCATTCATTGCCATATCTTGCATTCAAAAAAGAATTAGATTCTTTCATGATTTTGGTTTCAATATCTAAAAAAACAATATCTTCTACAAGAAATGTAATATTCGGAAATCAGTTCTTCACACTAGGTTCATTCAGAGAATTAATTGTAAAAAATCCACGATAATCTTCGCTAAACAAAGAATCATAAAATTCATTATGTTCAATAGGTTTACAAAACTTAGAGCATATTGACAAAAGAAAAAACATAGATTTTGTCGATGCATTATAGCCTTGACGAAAAGTTAGGAAATTGGAATAATTAAATTTCATCTTGTTTTTTAATGTATTAAATTTCTGAATCTTTTCTATTTTTGTTGGAACAATAATTATTATCTTTATAAATCTATCAATATTTTTAATATAAAAAAAAGGCGTTGTAAGAAAAAAGTAATCATTAATCAAACAATCAAGCACATTATTAGGGTAATTTTTTTGAAGTAATGTGTAACTTTCTTTGGTCATAAAAATTTCTAAAATATCAGTATTGATAAAATAATCATTATTTGTTTTCGAACTCAGTAAAGTTTCGTTAGCTAAGGAATATCATAAATTGTTTTCATTACAAATTAATACAAACTCTGCAAAAACTTTTTTATATTCCTCTTTTATATCTTGATTCATCAATAAATATTATATTAATAAATCTTCACATATATATTTTTTAATACAAGAAATTTTAAAAATGATATAATTATTTATAAATTTGGTAACAAAGGATTTTAAAAGTTTAGGAGATTTTTAATGGCGAAAGAAAAAAAAGTTAAAAAAGAAAAGCAGCCTTCAACAAACAAAAAATCTTTTTCACAAAAGATAACAGGAATTAATACTACTTCTGAAATTTCATACGGTAATGTTGTTGTTAACCCTAAAGATAAAAGAGTTAAATGACTTTTTGGTGTTTCGATTTTTTCGCTTTTAGCTATCGGAATTGGAGTCCCACTAGGAATGGCTGGTGTTCAATATATTGCTGCTAAACCATATCTACCTGAAACAGAAGTTTATCCAGGCGGACCTACTGTTGGAGACATGGTTGAAGAGAATAAAGATAAAGAAAAAATCGATAGAAATGCCGAGAAAATTGAAACCATTATTGTTAAAAAACTTTATAATGAGGAAAGAGATGCTTTCTTAAGATTTGAAGCTTTCGTTAATAATACTAAATATAGAGACACTTCTGAGAAGGTTGGTCCTACAACTTTTGGTGTTGATGTTTCAAAATCATATGACGATGTTTGAAAGAGTCAAGAAAAAGAATTAAATAACGCTAAACGAGCAATTAGAGAATCATTTCCTTTAGATTGAGCCAAAAGATGGAATGATGAATTAAAATCTGATAAGTATGGTAATGCCAATACCGATAAAGAGGCTATTGATTTTTTGACAAAAAATAAAGTGAAAGATGCTGCTTTTGCAAGATTTAACACTGCCGAAATAAACACCACTTCTTGAACTCAAGCTGATTTGTCTTTACAAGCAAGACAAAATATAACCTATAAAAATGATGCTGGTGAAGAAAAAATAATTCCTGCCGGAACTCAAATGTTTTCTTCAACATTTTTGGATCCAAATGGAGATAATATTGCTATCCCTTCTGATAGAGATCCAGTCGTTCCATCTTCCGAAGTTAAAATTGCTGTTTATCAGACCAAATCTTATGTTTTAGAGGAAAGAAACCCACTAGGACGTTTGCCAAATTTATATAATGATTATTTTAAATCTGTAAATATCAGTAGTGTTGCAATTCCGTTTTTACAGAATGAAAGCAATTCAGAATTTGAATTATCTGTTACACAAGATTTATTAATAAGTTTATTTACAATATCTAGAGCTGAAAATGGTGATCTTGTTATACCATTTAATACAATCTCGAACTTTAAAGGAGCAAATACATCTTCGGTTTTGGATAAAGATTCTACGAGAAGAGCTTATGATAAAGCAAACATTAACACTCTTTCTCAATCCTCTTCTGACTCTGAAACATTAAGCACAAGGAAACCGGCTACTACAGGTTCAAATCTAGGTTCTTCACAAGTTTCCCCTCTATCAACTTTAATTAAAAGTGAGGAAAATGAAGCAAGAGCATTTCATGTTGCTGCAATTTCAGCTATGACTAATCCTACAGCAGATGTTGGTTTATTTAAGGCAAAAGAATTTAATCCTATTAACAAATTCTTAGAATCAATTTTAACAATGACTACTTCAACTCACCCGGGTGTTTCACCTAGAATAATAAATCTTGTTGAATTCCTGAATGATCAATTAAAACCTATATATAAAATTAATCCTCAACCAGGAGAAGAAGCAATTGAATTCACTTCACTTAAAAACAATATTGATTTATTTAAATACAATAAAGATTTAAGAACAAAAGTAAGAGATATTGCTGTAGATGACTTTAGCAATACATTTAATAAATTGTTAACAGAGTCTTTCAAAGATTTAGATCCATATGGTGGATTTATAGGCGCTCCCACTGCTACTGATGTTAATGATGTTCCAAAAAAATGAACCGTTTATAAAATTGACGAAGATACATATTTATATGTCGATGCTAAAGGATTACAAATTTATAATGTTGAAAACCTAATAGGTGATTCTTTAACTAATCCAGCATTAAAAATGTTAAAAAGCGATATTCAAAACACAATAGATGTTACTAATAATCCTGATCAAGTTATCTTGTATAATGTTGCCAGTCAATATAATAATATTGCTACTCCAGAAATAATTAATAAAATTCTTATTGAAGAAAATAAAGACTATGTTATTGCTGAGTTAGAAAAAGAAGGAGAATCGCCCGACAAGGCTAATCAAATTGTTGAAGAGGTTTATGATGATTTAATTAATGTTATAAACAACACAATAAATCCTGATGTAAAGAGCGCTCTTGAAGGATTATCTACATTTATTGAGGAATTAATAAAACCTATGAATAGTTATGATTTTTATGAAGTTACCAAACCTACAACTGGAGTTCTTAATCTTGAATTTATGAATAATTCACAATATATAAACGGGAGTCTAGAAGGATATTTACTAATTGAATCGCAATTCGATGATAAACTGCGTGCATTAATTTCAGTACAAGTTAAGAAAAACTTACTTCCTTTCACAGAAGAGACAAAAGGTAGAAAGTAATCATGTTGTTTAAGAAAATGTTTTTAATGTCATCTTCAATTGTTGCCCTTCCTGTAGCGGCAACAGCTTTAATTTCGTGTTCAACAGTTAATTCTTTGGATGAGGATTTAGCACAACAATTAGACAGTTTAACTTCTGATGCAGCCAAAGAAGTATATATTAATTTTTGAGCTAGAGATGCTTATGCTGAACTATATTTAAAATCACAAGTCCCAACAGCAGATGTTAATTCAGCAAGTTTCAAAAGGGATAAGGAAATAATTAAAGATTATTTATTAGATCTTAAACCTATACCCGCATCAGTAATCATTAATGGGAAAACTGGAGATGAAATTTCAACTGAAATATCTGATCACTTATTTGATGCTTACACTTTTTATACAGCTTGAAAGACATCAAACGATATAAATTATTTCAGAGAACAAAAACAAATTTGAGTTGAGAAAGATTTATCTTTAGGTGACGAAACTATATACTTGGATTTCCAACCTAAATTTGCTTATTCATCCTTAACAACAACAGAAACACAATTTAAAAAAGATTTTAATTTACTTTATAAAATTGTTCAAACAGGAATTCAGACACAATTATTGAATATGACTATTGCCGAGTTTTATTTTACCGCTTCAACTACAGATATGATTCAAAGAGGAACAGATTACAATAAAATAATTGATGGAAATATCAATACATTAGAATATTGAAACACCACAAGTTTTAATATAAATAGTCCCACATATTTCTTAGAGAAATATTTAGTTGAAAAAACACCAAGAATAAGATGGAATTTCAGCTCTGAAGAAATTAGTAAAATCGAAAATTGAACTAACAGAAAAATAACCTCTCCTAGAGACTATATGGAATTGTGAGCAGGTGAACAAGTGGGTACCACTTCATCTCCTAAAAGAATTTTTTCGCCTGATTTATTAGTTAAATCTGAAGATATCCTACTTAATGAAAATGCTATTAATTTTTATGGTTATAATTCTTCAATCGAACTTTCATCAACGTCTGGTAATGGTGCTTTAAGTACAAATGAAGATGTTATTAGAAGATTCGGGAAAGAGACATCAGGTTTATTTAATAGTGAAACTAATCAATTCGTTTCTTATGACACATTAGTAAAAAGAGAGAAGATTGAAAAATTAGGTGCTGAAGCATATCTTCCGAAAATTTCAATTAGAAATAATACTAGTGTAACACGTAAAGAATCAGAACAAATATTAATTACCGATTTAATTATTGGGGAAGAAAACAAGTCGTTTAATGATGACAATACTTATGTTGAAGGATTAAATGTATGAAAATTATTAGATATCATCCCTATATTAAGTTCCTCTCAACAATCAATCGAATTAAAGATGACTTATAGTTACATGGATGTTGATGGTTTTGTTGATTATCCATATAATGTAATTGTTACATGAAATCAAACAACTAATCCAGCAGAAGCTAATATTGTTTCTGAATTATCTAGCACTCTACATTTTAGTAATATAAACACAAATACACCATTTGGTAAACAACAAATATATGGTATAGATCCTATTGTTGATAGTAAAGTAAATGTTTCTTATTATATAAGATTATTACCTAATTTTAATTGAGAAGTTGATGGTAATGGTGTAAAACAAGTTAAAACAATTAATGGTGAAAAAAAAGCAATTGGTGAATTTACTATGGAAGGAACGCCATGAAATAAAACTAATTCTTCAGATAATTTAAGAAAATTAGCCTTTTCATTATATCTAAATGATGATGAAGAATTATTAAAAGAAATTAAATCGTACTTAGTTCTAAATGATGTTTCCATTCGACCAGGTAAAATCAAAGAAGTAAATGATATCTTAAAAGATTTAGGAATAATTCATTTAGATAAGAAACCTGATTATGCGACTCCTAGACTTAAAGATGAAAAAGAATAATGGACAAACTATTTCTTAATATTATTAATAAAAAAATTAAGGCAAAAATACTTTTTGAAAATAAAAGAGTAATTGCTTTTTATACAATCGAACCCCTACAAGATGGACATTTTCTTGTTGTTCCTAAAAAATATTCAAGAAACCTCATTACTATTAAGGATAAAGATTTAAAATATTGTTTTTCTATAGCAAGAAAATTAGCATTACGAGAAATCAAAAGATTAAATGTTGATGGATTTAAGATAATTGTCAATAATGAATCTTCTTCTGGACAAGAAGTATATCATACACACATACATGTCATTCCTTCAGCAAGACTGGAAAACACTTCTAAAAAAGACAAAAACTAATTTATTTTTTTTATTATTTTTTTTAATTCTTGAGCAAAATTACTTTTACCATAAACATAAATGATATTTTTTGCTAATTCCTTAATGAGAGGATGAGATGTTTCTTTAGCGTAAGATTTTTTAATGTTTTTTATTAATTCAAGATCAGTTATTGAATCTCCGAAACAATAAATATTCTCTTTTTTTAATCCATACAACATGCAAATAGTTTTAATACCTTCATATTTATTAACTCCATCAAGATTAATATCCAAAGTAATATCTGACGATATCCTGAAGGAATAATCTGAACTATAAAATTTTTGCAAATAATTTAATAACGCAGAGATTAAATTAGGATTTATTATTAAAGTGAGTTGAATTACTTCGCTTTTTTTAACAGTCATTACTGGCGCATGGTTAGGGAAATGTAATATATATTCTTTTTTTGCTTTTTCGGATAATCATTCATCACTTTTTAGGAAGTTAATATATGAATCGATATAAATTTTTTTACTGGTAATTATTTGGACTGCACCACCTATTAACTTAACGTCTCTTAAAATATTATTAATAAACTCGAAATTTATTGTTTTCGAAGTTTTTAGAAACTCTCTTTTAATATTATCAACCAATACTGCTCCGTTATTCGCAACAAAAAAATGATAATAATTCTTAATAGGTTCTAGCTCTTTTGATGATTCACTATAGCCTCTATTACTAACAATAGCAATTAAATTATTATTGCTATATATTCCTTTAATTTCATTTACTATACCTTCGTCTATAATACCTTTTTTGTTCAATAAAATACCTTTTAAATCAAAGACAAAAAGTTTAGTATTTTTATATTCTACTTCGTTCAAAATTACATTTTGTTCTTCATGTGTGGAAATAATAATACCTCCCTAATTGAAGTTTGACCTGTAAACAGCATAACTAGTCTATCAATACCAATTCCACATCCGCCAGCAGGTGGCATTCCGTATTCTAGTGCCTCAACGAAATCTCAATCAATATCATTAGCTTCATCATTTCCGGTTTTACTTTCTAAAAGCTGATTTTCGAATCTTTCTAATTGATCAATAGGATCACTTAACTCTGTAAAAATATTTGCATATTCCCTACCATTAATGAATAGTTCTGCTCTTTCAGTAAAGTTAGGATTTTCACTACTTTTTACAGCAAAGGGAGATATTTCGATTGGGTGTCCATATACAAATGTAGGATTAATTAATGTACCTTCAACTTTCTCCTCAAAAATTAAATTAATCAAATGACCTTTTTTATAAAAAGGTTCAATTTTCCAACCAGCTTTTTTAACAAAATCTATTATCTTTTTTTCGTCAGCTGTTTTCACATCAAACTTTGTAATTTTAGAAACAGCTTCACTCATTTCAATAACATCAAACTTTTTTGAAAAATCTAATTTAACGCCTTGGTATTCAAACTTTTCTTTATTAAGCATTTTCCCTATTGATCTAAATAGTTCTTCAGTGTAACTCATCATTTTTCACATATCAGAATTAGCTTCATAAAACTCAATTGTAGTAAATTCAGGATTATGAGTAGAATCTATTCCTTCATTCCTAAACAATCTACCAATTTCATAAACTTTTCCCAAATCGCCAACAATTAATCTTTTTAGTGGCAATTCAGTTGCGATTCTCAATGATAGTTCCATATCTAAGGCATTATGATGCGTTGTAAAGGGCTTCGCAGCTGCTCCACATGAAACAGTTGATAAAATAGGAGTATCAACTTCTAAGTAACCTTTGTCATCAAAAAATTTTCTCACGCACTTAATTATTTTGGTTCTATCCATAAATATTTTTCTTACATTTTCATTAACAATTAAGTCTACATATCTACGTCTATATCTTTCTTCAACATCAACAAGACCATGAAATTTTTCAGGCAGAACTTTTAAAGATTTTGATAATAATTTTAATTCTAATAATTTAATTGCTAATTCATTAGTCATGGTCTTCATAAGAGAACCCTTTACTCATATAATATCCCCAATATCCAAATCTTCCATGAATTTGAAAATTTCTTCATTTATTTTATTATTAATGTAAAGTTGCACAAAACAATTTTCTAGTTTTATTTCTACAAAAGGACCTCTCTTAAACATTATTCTTCCATATGTTGAAACTATCTCATTTTTCTTTTCAAGTTCTTCTTTTGTAGATGAAGAAAATTTTTCAATCAATTCTTTAATTGTATGTGTTATGTCTTGTCTTTTTAGGTAATTTGCAATACCTTTTTCTTGATTGCTCAATATTTTTTTTCTACGAATAGTTTCCTGTTCTGTGAATTTTCTCATTCTCAAAACCTCCCATTTATTAGTTTAATTATAATATAATTCTTAAGCATTTCAATTATTTAAATAGTAACTAGATGATATCGTGATTGTTCTACTAAAAATGATAATAAATATAGGTATAGTAAATAAAATGTTAAAAAGAATAATAGGTCAATTTATTAAAAATGATCCAACTCAATTTCCATTCGTTCATCAAAAATAACCTGCTATAATGTGAAGTAATAATTTTACCATTCAACAAAAAATGAATATCATTGAAACCGCAATCATTCCTGTTCGTTTATTATAATTTTTATTATTCATATAATTATATATTTGACCACCAAATAATAAAGGAAAAAAACATCAGATTGCTAGAAAATACTCAACGAAACCTTGTCAAATATTAATCAAAAAAATGTTGGGAGCTACTATCAAAATAAGGGGTGTAAACAAAAGGAACAAACTTCTAACAACTAAAGATTTTAAAATGATTAATCCAAACGAAAAGGGAAGAATGAAAAAACTTATTGTATATCCCATAATAATTGGGAAAAGAGAGAAAAGTAAATTCAAAATAATTATTGATGTCATTAAAATTCCAGCAAGGGAGATATCTCTTATAACTAGTTGGTTTTTCACGTTTCTTAATTATAACTTATTCGTTTTATTATGTATAATATTTTAAATGAATATAATTAATAATGATAGCAAAGAAACTACATCAAAATCTAATAGTACAAAAAGCTATAAGAAACTATTAAATAATTTGTTAAACATTTCAATAAATGACCCTTGCTTATTCTCCAACATAAACAATGTTAACTCATTTGATGTTGCTAAAAAACTTGGCAATGATTTTTTTGATAAGGTTATTGTTAATGAATATTTCTTACTTTCCTTAAAGGCCAGTGATATAACATCGTTCATAAAAAAAATAAAAGAAGTAAATGACGTATTTGAAATTAACGAACTTTATAAATCTTTTAATGAACCTATCCCTGAAAATATTCAAAAAATATTATCAGCCAAAAATATTGATTCCAAAGAAATAGAATCTATTAAAAAAGAAATTATTAAAACTGCCGAAGTTAATAAACAAAAGGCATCATTTAATTGAAAAATACTTTTAAATAAAGCACAAACAATTAATGAACAAAGCAATCTTTGACCTTTGCATTTAGGTTTCATTTATATAACAGTTAAAATTGATAATAAAGCCATCCAAGCTCCTTTATTTTTTAAAGAGATAAATATTAAAATAAAAAACTCAAACGTTTCAATAGTTTCTATCGGAAATATTAAAATTAATGAAAAACTAGCATATTATTTAGAATCAAATGGTTTCTTGTTCGATATTGATATTGATTATTCGAAAATGTCGATTAAAGAGCTGTATGATAATATTGAAAAATCTTGATCACAAAATTTCACAATGCCCACAACACTTTCAGGTTACGCACCAAATTTTAAGAGTGAAGAAATAGACAATTCCAAAATTAAATTTTGACCTGGAATAACGCTTGGTTTTTTTGAACCAACAGGCGGATATTTAAGAAAAGTTATGGTGAAAATAATAGAGCAAGGGCTTTTGGATGAAATATTAGATGTCGAATTTGATAAGAATATTTATAAGGATACAATCAAGGAAACAATCTTTAAGAAAAATTTTGGTTTTTATAAAACTCAACATTCCAATTTTTCTCAGGATAAGGCTGTTGTCTCTGCATTAAATCAGAATACTATTATTTGAGGTCCTCCCGGAACAGGTAAATCCCAAACGATTTCAAACATTATTACTAATATTTTAGTATATGATAAGACCGCAATTGTTGCATCACAAAAAAAGGCGGCTCTAGAAGTATTAAGAAATAGAATGGAGGAGTTAGGTATTTTTTGTTTATTTGTCCTTAATGACAAAGAAATGAATAAAAAATCATTCTACAATCCCATCAAAAATTATATCGATTTCTTAGAAAATTTTAAAAGCACTGCAGAACAAAAACCCATAAAAATCATTTCTGATTATGAGAAGAAATTTATGAGATTAATTAATAAAATTAAATCATCGCCAGTTGGTAACATAAACATGAGTTTGTTTTCTTGATATCTTTCTCAAAATGAATTTGACATTAATATATTTGAGGAGTTGAAAAAACTTCCTGTGGACTTGACATATGATTTTATTAATTTGAAAGAAAGTGCTAACATCGCAAAGTTCTTGATGAATAAAAATAATTTAAAAACAAGTTTATTTATTCACTCAACACCCGAAGTAAAATTAGCTACAAAAATTATTAAAAACAGTTTCTTGGACAAAAATATTAATCTAGATAATTTTGTGAAAAATCAAGATTTTATTGATCTTGATCTTTTAGAAGATATTAATCAACTACATCAATTTAATTTGGACAAATATGAAGACAGAATAAATGATTCTGCACAATTAAAAGATATTGTTGGTAAAATGATTTTTCAAAAAATAAAGAATTTTGATAAGGAATTAAAGAAAAAATATAGTTCCTTTGCTCTAGATGTTAGAACTTCAAGCTTAGAACCTAATCAATTTATTAAAAAACATTCTGACATTATCAAAATATTATTTCCAATAATCATTAGTACACCTGAAACGGAGTTAAGATCTTGATCTCGTAATGAATTTGATTACGCAATATTAGATGAATCATCACAGATATTTTTAGAAAAAGGAATTCCAGTATTATATTTAGCTAAAATTAAAATTCTGGCAGGTGATGACCAGCAAATGCAACCAACAAGGTGATTTGCTTCTAAAGTTGAAGGTGAAAATAGTTTTGGTAACATTGAATCATTGTTGGATTTTGCTATTGCTAAAGGTGTTTATAGTATTCTTTTAGATAAAAACTATCGTTCTAACTATG
>JBOGBM010000061.1:0-1552 GCA_051656205.1 Metamycoplasmataceae bacterium | reverse complement strand
TATAGATTTTAAATAAATTATCTTATTGTTTTTAAGATCTTTTATTAATGAACCATTGTTGCAAATCAAATAACTAACTCTTGGCATCATTTCTAATAGTGGTTTTGCTCTAGATAAGGATCTTCCAGTGGCAATTACAACATAATGCCCTTTAGATATCGCATAATCAAAAGCATCATTAGTTTCATCATGCGGAACACCTCTATCTGTTAAAATCGTTCCATCAACATCTGTTCCAAAAATCATTTTCATATTTACCTCATTCTATATTAATTAATTATAATTAATTTTTATTAATCCTTGGATACTTATTTACTTTTTCTTTTTTACTTTTTAAAATTGAAAAAACTAAAGTAAATTCACCTTTAATATTTTCTGGCAATTTTTTTAATAACTCTTCAGCAGTACCTTCGAAGTATTCTTCAAATTTTTTGGTTAATTCCTTACATAGAAATATTCTTTCTTTACCTCTAAATTGCTCATGAAGAGTTTCCAAAGTGAAAATTAATTTATGAGGTGCTATAAAAAAGATATAGGTCCCACTAGTAAGATCTTTTATTTGATTCACCATTTGATTTTTTTTATTTTTCGGAAAACCAAGAAAAGTGAAATTTGGCCCTAAACTAGACATTGCAATCGAAGTAGTTAAGGCAGATACACCAGGAATAATTTCAAAATTAAATCCCCTTTCTTTTATATCTTTTAATAAGTTAAAACCAGGATCAGCAATAAGTGGCATTCCAGCATCACTTACTAATGCAACACTATTGCCGTTATTTAATAATTCTATTATTCCATTTGTAGAAGGAATTTCATTATAATTATGATAAGAAATAAGTTTTTTATTCTTTATATTAAGTGATGCTAAAAGTACTTTAGTTACTCTTGTATCTTCACAAGCAATGTAATCAACATCTTCTAATGTTTCAATGGCTCTAAGTGTAATGTCTTTTAAATTGCCGATAGGAGTTCCTACTATAAAGAGTTTATTCTTCATAGATGTTAGCTAACCTTATTAAGAAGTTTTCTTTTTGTAAATTAAAATTTCCTTTATTTATAAATGTTTTTTTTAAATGATTAAGTTCAACTTGAATTGCTGAATAATCAATTTCATTCTTTTTATATTCATTAATCAATTTATTGTGATTTGGAAATAATGGGAACTTATCATCAATTACTGTTAGTACTTGAAAGTAAAAATATTCTAAAATACTTATCGCATACAATATGTTATCTTTTGTAATGATGTTATATAAATTGATCTTCATTTTTTCGGAATTTTTAATTCCTAATTCTAATGCCTGCATTATGTCATTGTATGTCTTCTCAAATTTTTTCATATCAATTTCTTTAGCTTTTTTTGAGTTTGGAAAAATATTTGCAAATAATCTTATATATTTTTCATCAATATTGTTTTCAATTAATTCATTCATAATCTCAGAAATGGTTTGTCTTCTTACCATAATATTTTGAGCTCTAGATTTGACAGTCGGTAGCAGAAAATCTATTCTATTTGTTGTCATTATTATATATGTATTTTCTGAAGGTTCTT
>JBOGBM010000060.1:0-11077 GCA_051656205.1 Metamycoplasmataceae bacterium | reverse complement strand
GCCATAAACATTCCCATTAAAGCCATATCCAAAATAGTAAATCTAAAGTGATTTTTTAAATTTTTTTTAAATTCTGGTGTTATTGTCATACTTCACCAGCCTTAATATTTCTTCTATAAAATAAAATGATCCAATAAATAGTGTTTTCTTCTCAAGCTTTTTTATAAAATTTTCGAGTAAATAAATTTTTTCAAATTCCTTTGGATAATCTAAAAATTCTAAAGCTCTATCACTCTTATTTTGATAAACAAAAGTAATTTTATTGTCAAAGTTCTTCATAATGTCTTTTACATTTTTATCTGAAGAAATTGAAACAACATATTGCTCAAAAGAAATATCATTTTCCTTGAAATGATTTAAAGTTTCTCGAATTCCTTCGACGTTATGTCCGACATCAACATAGTTTACAATATTATTAATAATAACTTCTTGTGATCTACCAATTGGTAAAGTAAATTTATAATCTTTTATTTTGAATTCTTCTTTTAAAATATGTTGTGCTAATTCCTGATTTTGTCTATGAATAGTTTTTGATTTTATTTTGACCATATTAATATTTTTATTCTCCATTTTTTTAGCCCGTTCATTTAAGATATTTTGAACTTCATTTGGAAGAGTATTTGGATAGAAAATTTTATTTGTTTTTTTAATTGCATAAGCTTTATCATCAGCAATCTTTTCAATAGTTGAACCTAATAATTTTTCGTGGTCTAAACTAATAGAAGTAAAAATAGTTAAATCAAAATTTAGATAATTAACAATATCTTTCTTAGCCCCAATTCCAGCTTCAAAAATGGCTATATCTATTTTCTTGGTTTCAAAATAAGCCAAACAAGCAAGAAATACTAACTGAAAAAAACCAAATGAGTAATCTGGAAATGCAATATAAATATCCATCATGTGATGTTGAATATCAATGAAGGAAATATCAACATTATTTACTTTGATTCTTTCTTCAAAATTAAAAATATGAGGAGAGGTAAATAAGCCAATTGTTTTATTATTATTTATTAAATTATCATTTAAATATTTTGAAACACTACCCTTTCCATTGGTACCAACCACATGTATCTTTTGATAATTCATTTTTCAACCAAGTGTTTTGGAAATATTTTGAAATTCTGAAAGGGTTATCTTCCCTCTCATTTTAAATAGCGAATCTTTAAGTAAAGCATTTATTTTATTTTCCATATTATTTCCTAAAAAACTAAAATAAAAAAAGCATAATTAAGTGGATGCAACAATTACTTATCAAATAAGAAAGTTTTGGACTCTACTCCCATCCCAAAACCATTCGTAATCGCCTGCTCTTTTATTATAGATACTTAAATTATATCACTAATGATATTTACAAATAATTAATTATTTCTTAAGGATTCCTCAATTTCTTCTTCATTTTCTTCGACAGTATATTCAGCATAATTTTCATATGGATCACTTTCCTGATTATCTCCATGAACTTCTAGATGAATATCATCTTGATATTCACCATCATTATCGGATTGATATCCTTCTGTATTTTCGGAGGTAAAACCATTTTGAGCATTAAACAAACTTTCTGTTAAAGAAGCATTTTCATTTCTTAAATTTTCTATTTCAGCTTCAAGCTCTCCAATTCTTTTTTCATAGTCCATATAGTCTAAACAAATTTTATCCAAAAACATATCTACTTGCGTTGGAGAATAACCATTAATTACTGTTTCGAATTTCTTATCAACGATTTTTTTATAACTTAATTTCATATTGTTAATAATTATACATTTAAAAAAATCTATAAAAATGATTTTATGTCAATATAATTAAACTTATGAAAATGTATGATATCTTTATTGATTTCGAATGTATATCTGGAATGTTTGCACGAAAAGTTAATAAATCTTTTAACCAAATACCACTTTCTTATACAATAGGATATCGTAATAAAAAAAACGAAATAATTACTATTTTTGAAATATTTGATTTTGATCAAAAAAATCTTCCCTTAAATAATAATTTAGTAATTTTTATTATAGATGATTTCTATAAAAGTCTTACTATCAATATTAAGAAGTTGATTAAGAAAAGAGGTCCACTTGATATTGGTGAAATTAATTTTATTGGCTGAAACCCTTCTTTAGAAAAACAATTATTAGAAGCAATATTTAGAAGACCAGTAACTGTTAATTCTTTGGTAAGAAATTGTTTCGACGATGAGACTGTTTCTCTTAAAAGAGATATTTCTCTTTCTAAGGTAACTAAAAAAGGTTTTATTCGAAAACAATATTTTCCAAAATTTAGAAATGAAATCAGTAACATTCTAACAACCGAAGAAATAAGAAAATATAATTTAAATCACGACGGCGCACTTGCTTCTTATGCAGGGTTTGTTCTTTATAATATTATTAAAAAAACAAGAAAAACAAAATACCATATCTACATGAATTTAAAAATCTTGCAAGATGAATTAAAAGACTATGCTCTTGATGATATTAATAGAATGTATTATTTTGTAGATAATTTATCGGAAATCAAAACCATTATCAAGAAATTAAAGATTGTTGATGATCTTAAAAAAGATATTAATAATAATACGAGATTATTAATACTACTTTCAGAATATAATCCTAACATAAGAGTTAAGGATTTAATTAAGAAACTCGAAAAAGAAAATTTTGAAGCTAATAAAAAAATTCCTCTTTTCGAAGAATAATTTATATTATAAATATTTTTGTTTCTTACATCCCAAACATTGAGGGATCAAAGTTACCATTAAAGCCTTTTGACATTCCCTTTAAACGTTTTTTCATTGAATCAAATTCAGCAACCAGATTGTTGTATTCTTGTGGTGTTCTTCCCGAGCCTTTGATGATTCTATTTTTTCGAGAAGCATTTTTCAATAAGCGAGGGTCTTTTCTCTCAGCAGCAGTCATAGAAGAGATTAAGATTTCAAATAATTCTATTTTATTTTCTGCTTTTGATATTTTATCCTCATCAATTTTTACTGTTCCGGGAAGCAACTTGATAATTTTAGAAAGTTTTCCCATTTTTCTTACTTGTTTTAAATTATCTAGAAGATCATCTAAGTCAAATTCTCCCTTCATCATTTTATTCAACATTCTTTTTCCGGCTTTTTCATCAATAACTGATTCAGCTTTCTCAATTAAGGTTAAAACATCACCCATTCCTAAAATACGTTCCGCCATTCTTTCGGGGTGAAATAAATCTAAATTATGAATTTTTTCTCCAGTACCAATAAATGAAATGGGGACGTTTAGTAAATATCTAATTGATAATGCCGCTCCACCACGAGCATCTGAATCTAGCTTTGTAATAATT
This sequence comes from Metamycoplasmataceae bacterium, assembly GCA_051656205.1. Lineage (GTDB taxonomy): Bacteria > Bacillota_I > Bacilli_A > Mycoplasmatales > Metamycoplasmataceae > UBA710. Next base: position 7,762 of record JBOGBM010000060.1, on the reverse strand, counting down.
GAACCTGTTAGTTTTAAATATTCATTGAATGTGGTTGCAACATTAATAATATCTTGTCCGCTCAATGCATCAGCTACAAAAAGAATTTGATTAGGACGAGCCAACTTTTTAACAACTACTAATTCGTTCATAAGTGCTTCATCAATTGATAAACGACCTGCAGTATCAAGAATAACTAAATCATATCTTTCTTCTTTTGCTTTATTTAGAGCTTTTTCAATAATTTCTTCAACAGGAAAATCAGTTCCCATTTCAAAATAATCAACACCTATTGATTTAGCTAAAGTTACTAATTGTTCAACAGCAGCTGGACGATAAATATCACCGGCAACTAATAAAATTTTTTCAGCTTGTTTTTTTGTTTTATAATAATTTGCTAACTTTGCGACAGTTGTAGTTTTACCACCACCTTGTAATCCGGTCATCATAATAATGTAAGGTTTGGTATCTAATTTAATTTCCTTAGTAGTTTTACCGAGAATATCAACCAACTCTTCCTTAACAATTTTAACCATTTGTTGACCTGGATTAAGCTGTGACATTAAATCTTGTCCAATTATTTTATTCTTAACATTATTAATAAAATCCTTAACAACTTTTAAATTAACATCGGCTTCAAGTAATGACATTTTAATTTCACGAGTTACTTTTAAAATATCCTCTTCTTTTAGAGTTGTTTTTTTATTAGCTTCATTTAAGGTTTTCTGAAGTCTTTTTCCCAAAAAATCTAACATAATTAACTCCTTTAAATATAAATATTTATTGCTAAATTATACCATTCTTACAAATTCGAATATTATATTAATTTTTTTCTTTATTTAAAAAGATTTACAAATGATCAACAAATTTAACTTCAAAATCAATTACGCCATTATGAATGGTAGCCAAAATATAAGAAGCTTTACTTCCACCCCTTGGTAATCAAATAGAACCTGGATTAATAATAAATGTTCTATCAGCGAAATAAACAATTTTTGTTATATGAGTATGACCATGTATTAAAACATCAACCTTTTTTCTACGAAGAACGTTTCTCATTAAATCATCATTATCTAGATCATTGTATGATCCAATAAATTGCCCATGTTGAAGATTGAATTTAATACCTTCAATTTCAAAATAAATTTCATCTTTTTGAGCATCAAAATCATTATTTCCTCTTACAAAATAATTAAAATTTTTAATCATATAATTAACGTCAGTTTCATAATCGCCTGCATGGATTGCGATATCATATTCATGAGAACTTAGAATTTTATCAATCAGTTGATTATTACCGTGTGTATCTGAAAGGATAATAAGTTTTTTCATAATTTTAAATTATTACCCTGCTAACCCTAATAAGATAAATTGGGCACTTTCCTCTTCTGGAGTTAAGGCATTAGAACCAACAAATAATGGGTTACTTAACGAAAATTTCATAATAACTGCTTTCGCATTATCGGGATCAGGAGTTGCCATAACGTCATAATCTCAACTTGAAATAAGATAAGGGAATTCAACCTTTCTTATAAACACTTTTTCGAATTCGGTTTTATTTGTTATTTCACTTACTATTTGAGCAGCAGTTTTAGCTTCAGTTTCTGCTTTAATTTCAGTATTTATATATAGAAAAAAATTTGTGTTAAAGAATGAATGAATTCAATCAATTTCTTCTTGACGTTCTGAAGTATCTTTTTCTGGAATAAGAATTCTAAAAGACATTGAAAATGCTTTAGTTTCTAAAGCTGGTTGTGAAACAGTAGGAGAATCTTCTATTATCACTTGTGGTTTATAATCATTTTTCAATTCAAAAGTAAATTTGATAGTTTTGAAAGAAGGAATGCTTGAGGTTGTTTCGACTTTAATATTAGGTTTTTTTGCATCACCAATTTCTGCAAAAGAATTGATGTCAGCAGTAATAAATGGTGTTGCATTATTTGAAGTATTTGTATTAGATGTAAAGTAATTTTCGGGATTAAGATTAAAATCTTTAATAAAATCATCAAATGATTGTGCTGTAAAAGTAGAATCCGGATTTTGAACAAAATTGTCTTCTAATTCCATTCGATTAATTTTAATATTGGAAACTACAATGGGATTATTTTGAGAGCAGGCAACCATCAATAATGGAGTAGTTGCAATCGAAGCAACGGACAGTAATTTTAAAACTTTTGACATGTTATCCTAACCTTTAATTTTTATATGTGTATATTTTACACTAATATCGTTAAAATAAATTTATAAACTTATAGTAACAACTTTGCCAGGACCCTTAGTCTTACCGTTATTTTTTAAGAATAGTCTAAAAGAAGCTGACTTTGTTTTGTCGCTTACTCTCACTTCCTGAAATCCTGCTATTTCGAAATTAGGAATTGCTCTAAATTCAAATAATTTTTCAACATAATATGGAGAATCTGGATTATCAAAAGAAATATTGGTTTCAATGTTTTGAGTTTCAAAAAAATTTCTTCCTGCAGGAGTTAAAGGATATTGATCACTAACACGATTATATGCTTCATTAAATTCATCTGTAATTGCATCTGTTGATTTTAAAAAACCATTAATAGTAAATGAAACTATCGGTTCTTTAATATCACTATCAGTCTCGATTTTTTTAGGGGTAGGTAAATAAGTTTTGCCATTTTTGACATCTCTTAAATAAATAGTATAATTACTAATTCCTAAATTATCATAAGGAATGATGTGTTCTAAAGACATTATAAAACCTTTGGTTTTTAGTTCATTATCAGTTGGTAATTGATCTCTAAAAATTGCTCTAAATGTATTCAAATCATAAATAGCAGACGCGTATTCATTTTGATTACCACTCCAATCTTTTTTATCAATAATATTATTGTAAAATTGATCAACATATTTTTGATCAACTGATGAAGAGCATGAAACAAAAACAAGCGGTGTTGCTATCGGGATAATCGCAGATGCAAATATAATAGACAAACTTTTTATTTTCATTCTTGCTCCTTTCTAGTATTAGGAGAAAAAGGTGGTTCTATGGCTGTAAAATCAATTACATTAGGTCCATAATTTATTAATTCTTTGATTTTTATTTTATACTTTCCATTTATTCTATCTGAAAAACTACTTGCAGAAATTTCGATTTCGATTTCAGATTCTTCACTTACTGTTGGTGGTTTTGGAATCGGATAATCAATATTAATTCCAATCATAAAATTATCATTTAAAGAAGTTTTATCGTCAGGAAAACTAATCGCTAAATAATTATATAAATCCCAGATTGGAATCAAGGCAGTCAAATCAGCAATTAAAATAGTTGGTTTAAAATTCTCAGTTAATAAAATTTTCAATTCTTCTTCAAGATCCAAATATTGAGTTGAAAAAGCTGAGGTTGAAAAAGTTGGTAGTGAATAAATACTGTTATCATCAAAAATAATATCCATCATTATTTCTGTTTCTTTAATTGCACTTACTTTTCTTCTTACATCATTTACTTTTATTGTCAAGTTTCTTTGTAAAGCTATTTCAGTCATTTGGTTAATTACTGTTAATTTAATATAGTTTTCCATATTATTGATAAATGCAGCTTTTTCATTTGGAATATCAAGAATTGATTTCAAGACACCATCTTGATCATATTTTTGAAGTGATATATCTAATTGATTTCCTGCTTGAGAAATACGAACGGAAATACTATTAATTAAATTAGTTAAGAAATTATCATTTTTAAAATAAACATCAGTTACTGCTTTTTGAAAATCTTCATTACTCATTGGAGTAATTGTAAAGCTATTACTTACTATTGCATCTGAAACCTTAAAAGAATATGTTTCTGAAATTTCACTATCTAGTTTTGAAGAAACCTTTACATTTACATTTGTATCATTAGTTCCAACTAAAGGAATTTCAAAATTAAGTATTTCGTAATTTAAAACCTTATCTTCTTTATCAATCATGTCGAAATTTATTATTGTATCATCAACTTCACTAATATTGATATTACTCTTTAATTGAACCTTAGGAGAAAATTTATTTTTAGCAGCTTGACTCACTAAAAATGTTTGTTCATTAATTTCATCTTGACTTAAATCAGAAGAAGAACATGAAACTAAAGTAATTGCAGGAAGGGCAATCATTGGTAATGCTATTGGCAATAAAAACTTTAATTTCATTAATTGCCCTCTATTATAGTAATCTCGTACTGTGTATTGAAAGTTACTTTAGTTGCACTATCTTCATCACGTAGTTCAAAAGAAAGTGAAATTCTTCGTGTTCTTGCATCATATGTGATAAAAACAGCGTACACATTATTTTGTTGACTTTCAAAAACATTATTATTAATATTTTCAGTTGTTATACGATTATTAAACTCTTGTGGATCATCATTTAATGTTACAGGATCAATTGGAGATAAAATATCAAAAGTCCCTGTTCCATTAATTGCATCTTCAATTAATTTTTGTAAAATAAAATTTTTGCTATTAATTAAATTAGTAAAAGGAGTAGTTAGTTGATCTACTGTTATTTCCTGAATCATAAGTGGATTTATTCCATCTAATTCATTAAAATTAACTGAATAAAAATCTGATATTTCAGCACTAATATCTAAGGTATCTGTCGAAGTTACTTTTAATCAAATAACTAAATTGGTAGAAGTTGGTGTCGGAAGTTCAACATTGTAGACTTCAATTTTGATACCGGTAACTTCTGTTGTTGGTGCAACATAAGAATTTAATTGCAAATAATTTTCTAGATTTATCAAACCACTAGGTGGATTGGCTAGAGTTGGACGAGGTTTTTCTGATACAATTTGCTTAATTTTTTCTTTTACCTTATTGATTCGATCTTCATCATTGCTTTGTGAACATGAGACCATAGTTAACGGAAGCAAAAGAGGTGCTGATATGGACAACATTAATAATATTTTTTTCAATTCAGCTCCATTCATCATGTTTCAATAATTTATTAAATAATTTTATCATTTTTTGAGTATAATTTTTAAAATAAATTAAAGTTAAACTTAATTTTTTTTATTTAAGAATAGGGTATTTTATGTACGCATTTGTAATCATAACTAATAAATTAGAATTTTCGATAGCTGTCAAAAATTATTTTGTTTCTATGTGTCCGATCAATTATAATGTTGTTAAAATTTTTACTTATGGAATTGATACAAATGATTCTAAAAGTGAAGCCAAAATACTAAAAGAATTAAAGAAAACATTAAGTGAAAATCCTAAAATTAACAAATGTTTTATTTTTTCAGATTTTGGTGATCCCACCTTTTTAGCTGAAACTCTTGATAAGGAAATAGATTTTGCTATCCATTCGAAAAACTCATTAATAGAATCTGGATTTCTAGCATTTGAATTAATTAATGGTGGCGCGCCTATTGAATCAATAATACTCGCCCTTGATCGAGAAGTAAAAAGATAATTAAATAAAAAATTAAGATTTATTTTTTTCAGCTAATATTTTGTCAATCTTTTCTGTAGTTTTAAAACTTATTTTAGCTAAAGAATACAAAGCTTTACGTCCATATGTCTCCACAAATTTAATTGCAAACTTTTCAACTGCATCATTAGTACCTAATGGTGTTTTCATTTCTAGTTCAGCATCTTGTTCTTCCATCATTTTTAAAAAGTGATATCTCGCAATAACTGAAGCTGCAGCAACTGCCACATGTTTTGTTTCAGCTTTTTCTAATAACATTACTGGTTTAACAAAAGAATCAGCACTTAGTTTACCTTCGACTAATGAAGTGTAATATTTTACAATGCTTGATTCATTACTAAATTGATCAATTATTGTCATATCATTTGCAACTTTTTCCTTTAGTTCAAGATGATTAATTGATTTCATGTGCAAGAACATTTTCAATTCATGAGCATTCATATATTTATTTAGATTATTGTAACCTTGTTGTGTCAAGTGACTTACTTTATATTTTACAAGATCCTTTAATTTAGGGAAAACCTCTAATATCTTTTTATCAGTCATAAGTTTAGAATCTGTAATTCCCAATTGTTTTATTTTGTTAATATTAGCATATTCAACATAAGCGCCACATGCTACTAAAGGAGTTAAATAATCCCCCACTCCTGTTTCATCCACTCCAATAACATTTTTATTTTCAAAAATACCATCAGTATATTGGATAAAGTTTATTGGTTTTGCTTCCTTTTTAGGGGCGGTTTTTTTGGTTGTTTTGTTTGTCATTTTTGTTCCTTGGACTTATAAAAGTAATTGTATTATATTATTTATTCTTTAAATTATTTAAAAAATTAATTATGAACTCACCAACTCCACCTTCCTTGTTAGTTAATTCAGAAACATAATTGGCATATTTTTTAACATTATCGTCCGCATTAGCCATTGCGACAGAATGCTCAACTAATTTTAACATTGAAATATCATTAAAACCATCACCTATTGCAACAGTATTTTTAGCATTTATATCATAGAATCGTAGTAATAAAGAAATGACCTTAGCTTTTGAAACACCAAGTGCTGTAATATCAAATATTTTAGAATTATCATCTCCCTTTGATCAGTAATTAAATTCTGCTAGATCACCATATTTACGATCTAGATATTTTTTTAACTTCATAGCATCATGCATAATGTCCATATCATCTGCTCGTTGAAAATCAATATCCAAAACAACGCCGATTGGTTTAAGTGGTATTCTCCCTAAATCAATTCCTTCTGAGAATTTTGGTAATTTATTAAAACCGAAAATTTGCTCTAGTTCTTCATCCCTTTTATCAATTTGAACTCATCCCGGTCCTTCAATTGCATAATTCTTTGTAAGATTTTTTAGTTTCTTATCACTTAAAATATAAAGCATTTCATTTAAATTAACATATCTTATGTAGTCAATAAAAAATGGATCACATGGATTATGGATATGAGCACCGTTAATGTTTCCTACAATTGTATCTAATTCTAATTTTTCATAAATTTCTTTTGTGGATACTCAAGGTCTTCCTGTAATTATGGAAACAATGTGACCTTGTTCTCTAGCCATTTTAATCGCTTCTATTGTTCTAGGATGAATTTCATTAGTTATTGAATTAGACAAAACCGTTCCATCTAAATCAATGGCAAATAAGTATTTTTCTCTTTGATCTTTTTCCATAATTTTATCCCCTTCCTTAAAAAGTTGTTTAATATATATTATAAGCAATAAAAATATTATTACAATATATAATTCAAATTATGATTAATATAATTTTATACCAACCAGAGATACCTCCTAATACAGGAAATATCATTAGAACTTGTTATGCTACAAATGCTACTCTTCATATTATAAAACCAATGGCTTTTGATTTACATCATGCAATGATTAAAAGAGCTGCTGCAGGTAGAACTGTTGAAGATATCCAATATTTTGTTTATGAAAATTATGATGAATTTGTTAAAAAACATGGTGATAAAAAAATCTATTATATTTCAAGATATGGAATGAAAAATTATGTTGAACCAAATTATAAAAAAGAGCAAGATGTCTGGGTAATGTTTGGTCGCGAATCAACTGGAATTCCAAAAGATATTTTGAGAAACAACATTGATACTTGTTTAAGAATACCAATGGCCGAAAAATGTCGAAGTCTAAATTTAGCAAATGCAGTCAATCTCGTTGCTTATGAAATATTAAGACAAAATGATTTTAAAGATTTATCATTATATGAAGTGCAAAAAGGGAAAAACTTTTTAATGGAAGATGATCATGAATAGTAAAGAATTTTTAATTGAAATGCATCGTGATTATTTGACAAAGAATGAAATTATTGAATAT
>JBOGBM010000059.1:0-22671 GCA_051656205.1 Metamycoplasmataceae bacterium | reverse complement strand
TGAATGAATTCTATTTGTAAATAAAAGTGAAGAAACTTTATTTGTAATTTTCATAACAATGTCATAGTTAGGTTCATCACCAACAGCTGAAAATTTTAGTAAAATATTTTCTGGTTTAATTAATTTAGAAAGGGTTCTTACTCCTTTACTTCCTAAAATTATTACATAATCATTTTTATTTACATTCTTCTTGAATAATTTAAAAATATTGTTATTATACCCACCACATAAACCTAAATCTGAAGTTACGACAATAAATACTCTCGGAAGAGAAGGATCTAATTTAATGATTTCGTTTCAATCTTTTATTTTAGTGTTTAGGTTATGAAAAATATCTTCTATTCTTTTAGAATAGGCAATAACATCCTCATAATTTTGTTTTGCCTTTCTTAATTTAGATGTTGAAACAAGCTCCATTGCTTTAGTAATTTTTCTTGTCGTACTTACTGAAGTTATACGATTTTGCACTTCCTGCAATGAAGCCATATTATTGTTTTACACTTTCTGCAATTGGTTGTTTGGATTCACGTGAGTCAGCCGGCATTTCTACACTAACATTATTAGATGAATCATCCACAACTATTCCTGCTAAAAAGGATTCATTGAATCTTTGAATAGATTGAAGCAATCCTTCATTCACTTCATCTGAAATTAATTTTTCTGCCTGAATAGATCTTTTAAAAGAATTAGCAATATTGTCTAATTTAAAGAAGATAATCAATTCTGTTTTTCATCTCTTAATCTCTTCTAAAGGTATTGATTCAATTAATTTATTTTTAACAGCAAATAAAACTATTGTTTGTGAAACCTGTGAAATAGGCTCAAATTGTTTTTGAACTAATATTTCATAAACTTTTTTTCCGTGAGTTAAGATTTTTTTAGTTGAATCATCAAGGTCTGATGAAAATTGAGCAAAAGATTGCATTTCATTGTATTGCGATAATTCTAGTTTTAATGATGAAGTTACTTGTTTCATGGCTTTAATTTGTGCAGATGATCCTACCCTAGAAACAGAAAAACCAACATCAACTGCCGGACGCTGTCCAGAGTTAAATAAGTTTTCTCTCGTGAAGATTTGTCCATCAGTTATTGAAATAACGTTAGTTGGAATATAAGCAGAAATATCCCCTGATTGAGTTTCTATTATTGGTAGTGCAGTAATGGAACCACCACCATTTTTAGCATTAACTCTAGCTGCTCTCTCTAGTAATTGTGAATGTAAATAGAAAACATCTCCAGGATAAGCTTCACGACCAGGAGGTCTCCTTAATAAAAGCGAAAGTGTTCTATATGCAACGGCATGTTTTGAAAGATCATCATAAACTATTAGCACATCTTTTCCTTGTTCCATAAATTCTTCTGCCATTGTTACAGCACTATATGGAGCAATATATTGTAAGGGAGCAAATTCAGAAGCACCTGCCGAAATAACGATTGTATAATTCATTGCATCTCTTATTTCTAAATTTCTAACAATTTGAGCAACAGTTGAATTTTTTTGTCCGATCGCTACATAGATACAAATAACATTTTTACCTTTTTGATTAAGAATAGTATCAATTGCAATTGCTGTTTTACCAGTTTGACGATCTCCGATAATTAATTCTCTTTGACCTTTCCCGATTGGAATTAGTGAATCAATCGAAATTAATCCTGTTGCAAGTGGTTGATCAACAGTTTCTCTCGTCATAACCCCAGGTGCAACTCTAAATATTGTTCTAGTTTTATCAATATTTATTTCGCCCTTACCATCAATGGGGTGACCTAAAGCATTTAGAACACGACCAATTAAAGCATGTCCAACTGGAACAGAAACAACTTTTGTCGTTCTTCTAACTTCATTACCTTCGACAATATTGTCATTTTCGCCCATCAAAACAACTCCGACAGATTCTTCTTCCAAATTTAAAGCTAATCCAAAGGTTCCAGAACCAAAATCCAATAGTTCACCTAATTTAACATTATCTAATCCTGAAACTAATGCGATTCCATCTCCTATAGATAAAACTTCTCCCACTTCCGAGGTTTTTGTAGTTAATGAACCATATTCTTTAATCTGTTTTTTAATGACTGCAGATATGTCAAGTGCCTTTAATCCCATTTTCTCTCCCTCTTCAATAAGTGTCTTATCTGTTCTAAATCAGAAATTACAGAATTCTCGATTATTGTGTTATCAAGAAATATTTTTATACCTGAAACTAATTCTTTATCCAATAAATTTTTTAAACTAACTTTACAATTATATTCTTCTGAAAGTTTGTTTTCAATTTTCTTCAGATTTCCTGATGTAAGTGGTGAAGAAGAATAAACTATTCCCTCTTTTATCCTTAAATAATCACTACAATAATGAACAAATAAATCAATAATTTTTTCTATATGATGGAACTTGTTTTTACTTGAAATTAATTTTAAGAAATTCAAAAAATATGTATCTAGGTTTTTGAAAGTCTGGCTTATTATTTCTTCTTTTTTATCCTGAGATATATTTCTCAAGGAAATAATTTTAGCAAATTCATCGTAATCAGGAGTGGAAAATAAATTTAACAATATTCTTGCATCTTCAAAATATTCTTTTACTTTATTTTCATCTTTTGCTATTGAAAATAACGCCAAGGAATATCCAATTAAATTTTCATTTTTATTCATGATTCACCTTTTGCATTATTATTTATTCACCATTTATATAAGAATCTAAATATTCTTTAACTGTTTCCTGATCAATATTCTTAGAAATAATTTTTTTAGAAATAATCATTGCCACATCAATTATGTCATTATTTCTTGTTTCTGCCATTTTTTCCATTCTAAAGTTTATATCATTATTAGCTTCTCGAATTAATCTTTCTGCTTCTTTCTTACCTTCATCAATATAGTGTTGTTTAATTACTTCCGAATCTTTTTTTGATTTGGAAATAATTTCCTGAGCTATAATTCTTGATTTCGATAATTCTTGTTTTGCACTAGATTTTATTTTAATTGATTTAAGCTTTGCGGCAACAGAATCATCAATATTCTTTTGAATAAAATCATGTCTTTTCTTCATCATTTTCGAAACAGGATTATAAAAGAATTTAGTTAAAATAATCATAGTCACAATAAAAGCACCGATAGTGGCAAGTATTATATATAATGAAGGAAACAATGCATTAACAATATCATTAATGTCACCTGGATTAGGTTTAGAATCTTCCTTCAAAATAGTTGTGGTTATTATTTCTAGTATTATTTCTTCGCTCATAAAAATTTCCTAATTCTGGATTATGCAGCTGTTGTGTTGTAAACGAAAATTAATAAAATAGCTACAACAAAAGCATAAATAGCAGCAGATTCAGTAATAGCCAATCCCATAATTAACATCTTTCTAATTTTAGCTTCAGCTTCTGGATTGCGTCCAACTGCCTCAACAGCCTTTCCTGTTGCATAACCTTGTCCTAAACCGGTCCCAACTACACCAATTATAGCCATTCCAGCTCCAACGGCAACAAGTCCATATTGCATATTATTCATATTTTTTTCCTTTCTAATTTAAAACAAGTTTTCCTGTTTTATTGTCTTTCTTTTGTTTTTTAGTTTCTCTAGCAATTTTTTTTGCTTCTTGTATTTCTTCGCCATGTTCAATTTCAGTTGATCAATATATACAGGTTAATAAAGCAAATATATAAGATTGGATTAAAGCTCCGAATATATCAAAATACATATGGAATCAAGGAGCAACGATCATTCCAAGTAAATTTATTTCACCAACTATTGGGATAAGTCCTCATAGAACACTACATACATAATAAATTAGAAACATCATTATTGATCCACCTAATATATTTCCATATATCCTAAATGAAATTGATATCAATGGTGAAAATTGTCCAATTCATTCTATAGGATTTAAGAATTTTTTAAAAAAGGACAGCCGTTGATGAATAATTCCAAAAACATATATTCCCAATCAAGCTATTATTGATAGAATAAGTGGTACAGAATATGATGTAACTACAGGTTCTAGTGCAAGAAATGCAGATGTATTACCAACTATTAGAAAAGTAATAAGAGTAAAAATATAAGGAGTAACACGATCTAGTTTTCCGTCTGTTGTCGAACTAAATTCTGATTGAAAAACTCCCACATATTGTTCTGCAACTAATGCAATTCCTTTTGGTGCTTCATCTGGTTTAATTTTTCTAACTTTAAAATAAACAACAATAGAAAGAATAGAAGTAACAATCACAATATAAATTAGAGTTATGAGTTGAGGTTGAGCTCAAACTCATAAATTACTAGTTAATTGTTCCATACCTTTCTTTCCTTTCCTTATTTTTTTTATATATTAATACTCAAATATGTTGAAGAACAATACTAATTTTAATAGTAAATAACCCTAATAATACAGTGAAGAAATTAAAAATTCCATCTATATTAGTTAATGAGTTATCACTTTTATTAAATTCTTTATTAATAACAAGAATTAAGATAAGTGTTCCAATCAATAAACAAGATGTTAGGAGAAAATTAATAAATGCAAGTAAGAAGCCCATTTTGAATGTTCTTTTATTACTTAGAAGTTTTCCTAAAAAAAAGTTTGTAGCAAAAAAAATTGATATCGAAACTGCTGATCCTATCAAAAAACCAGTCAAGTATGTATAACTATCAATAGCAGCAATAGCAAAAGCGATTGAGGCAAATAATATAAGTAAAAATCATACTTTTAAAATGTTTTTCTCGAGATTAATGTTGTTCATAAATATTCTAGGCAAATAAATTACCTATTTATAATTTTACTCTTACTTTAAAAAATTTAATTAAAATAAAAAAATAATAAAATCATGATGTTTTAGGCAAATAACATTGCTCTAACTTTTTCACTTTTTTCACTTGAAATCATAACTTCGAGAACTTTCAAACCAAGTTCAATCGAAGCCGAAGGACCTCTGCCTGTAATGTATTTACCGTCAACCATCACTTGATCATTTTTTTGTCTCAATGATGATGATTTTGAGTCAATTTTATCGATAGGATATGAAACATATTTTTTATCCGTAATAAGTTTTGTTTCATATAATGCATTAGGTGCATCACAAATGGCGATAATATATTTATTATTATTTACAAAATCTTTCACAACAGATAAGGCTTTTTCATTGAGTCTAAGTTCAACAGCGGCTCTTCCACCAGGAATAAAAAGTCCATCATAATCATTTATATCATAGGTAAATGAGGTTTTAATAGAACCAATTTTAAAAGATCCAAAAATATTCGTCTTATCATCTGGATTGTAATATGTTGTTTCTACCTCTCCGGATTTCTCTAAAGTACCAATGACTCCTGCTAATTCCATATCTTGATATCCATCTAATATTAATGTTAATATTTTCATATTTGCTCCACGTTTCCTTAATCATTTTAATTCTAATTATATTATAGAAAATCTAAATATCTTTATATTACATAAGAGGCGATAACAACTTCACTAAAAAAATATTTATCAAATATAAAATGGATTTCCCCTTCTTTTTATGCTTTGGAAGAATTAAATTAGCATATTTCTTATAATCATCAAAAATTTCATCTAAATCGGCAACTGATTCACCCGTTACATAACTTAGAGATTCATAATTAGAATATAAAGATCTCATATCTAAATTGATTGTTCCTAAATATCCTAATGTGTTATCAAAAGTTCCTATTTTAGAATGCAAGAACATATTATTCATCTCATATACTTTTGCTCCACTTATAATTAAATCATTCAAGTAATAACGAGTGGCTTCTAAAATTAATTTATTGTCTGGTTTTCCAGGAATAAATATCTCGACATCAACGCCTTCTAATAGGGCAAATTGTAACTGTTCTAATATCTTTTTCGAAGGAATAAAATAAGGTGTTGCCATCCTAATTTTTTTAGACGCAAAAGAAATACTGTGCATTAGTGATTTTTCTAAAAAATATTCCTTAACATTTGGTCCTTCTTCAAGAAATAGAGATCTAGAATTTATATGATCATTTTGCTGTTGGGTTATATATTTTTCACTACTCAATCTTTCATTTGTAATTTGAAATCAACTATATAAAAATAATTGTGAAAAATCATTACAAAGATCGCCAATTATTCTAGCGTTTATATCCACTCAATAACCAAATTTCTTATCGTATGAAGAATATTCATCACTGATATTTATTCCGCCAGTGTGAACAATGTTTCCATCAATAATCACTGCCTTTCTATGAAGTCTAAAGGTTTGCTTGATATTCAGAAAAGGAAATCTGATTTTATTAAAAATTACTATTGCAATTCCTGCTTCTTTCATTTCATCTAATTCATTATCATTAAATGCTCATTTACCAAAATCATCAATTAAGATCCTTATCTCAACTCCTTCTTTTGCTTTTTTAATTAATATTTCTTTAAACTGATCATATGTTTCAGATTGTTTCATAATATACATTTCTATATGAATATGTTTTTCGGCATTTTGTATGTCATTAAACAAAGATTCATATGCTTCAAATCCATGTTTGTAAATTCCAAAGGATGAGTTTTTTCAATCTCTCATTGTCAAGGAAGACATCTTTTTTTCTAGATAAGATAATTCGTCTTTGTGATTATAAACTCTTAAGTTTGTATTTGAAAATGATTTATAAATTTCTTCGTAGTCTAGTTTTGATTCTTGATATATATTTTTTCGACCTAAAAAAAGAAAGACTATATGTCCTAATATTGGCACTATAATTATAAAAATAAGTCACGAAAGTTTAGTCTCATAATTTCTTTCTTTACTAAAAATTCAAATTGACATCGTGATATTAACTATATAAAAAATTATTATTGCTGAGATGAATCCTGTAATCCCAACTTTTCCTATAAAAAAGAATAGCGAAGTCAACGACAGAATACTTAGCAATAATAAAATTTCTATTATTAAACTTAAGAATTTTTTCATTATTAATAATTATATTTTATTTAGTCAAAAAAAGGAAAAAAAAATGGCGGGGAAGAGAGGATTTGAACCTCCGCGGGAATTGCTTCCCCTACACCCTTAGCAGGGGCGCCTCTTCGACCACTTGAGTACTTCCCCATTTTTTTTATAATTATACCAAACATTGATAATTAATTTATATTAATAGTAATAACATTAGCAAAGTAACCCCAAAAAATATTAAAGTAGATAAGGCATCGATCAATGTCGTTAAAACTGGCGCTGCCATAACTGCAGGATCCTTTTTTAGTTTGGCTCCTAATATAGGAACAACTGCACCAGAAATTTTTGATATTACAATAACGAGAAACAATGCAAATGAAGATGCAAGAGCAATAATTAGATAAAAGGCATAATCATTACCTAACATTTCGCCAGTCACTAAGTAGTAAATCATTAATCTTAAAAAATTCGAAATCATTAGAATTGATCCCAATATTATTCCAACTTTTAATTCCTTAAAAATTACTTTTATAGGTTTAGTATTTTTGAGTTCATTTAAAGCCATCGATCTCGTTATCGTGGAGCTTGTCTGTGATCCGGCATTTCCCGCTGAAGAAGAGATAACAGGAATAATAGCTAATACACCACCTACTAAAATTGAACTAGAAACAGTCGCTTGAATAGCCTCTTTAATAAAGTTTTCAGTTATTATATAAAATGAGTCAATAATTATTTGTGAAAGAGTAGCTCCAATCATTAGCATCAAAAGTCAGAATACTCTGCTTCTAACAATTGTAGATATTTTCGCTTTTGGATAAGGAATTAATTCTTTCGAACTAATACCAGAACCTTTATAAATATCTTCAGTAACTTCTTCATTAATAATATCAATAACATCATCATGCGTTAGCATTCCTAACACTACATCGTTTTCATCTACTACTGGTAGAATTGGTGAAAATTCTGAGATAAATATTTGCGATGCTTCTTTTTTATCCTGAAAAGTATAAACGCTTTCAATTTTTCGAACATTCTCGATAATCTTCTTATCTCTCGAACCGAAAACAATATCTTCGAGAGTTATGCAACCTAACAATTTATTATCTTGATCTACTAAAAAAAATAGATGAGAAATTTCTGATTCTTCCCGTTTATTTTTGATCATTTGTAAAGCTTCTTTGTTAGTGAAACTATTTTTAAGCAAGATAATATCAACAGACATAATTGAACCAACTTGTGTTTCGCTATATTTAAGAATTTCATTAACTTTTGATCTTGTTTCTTTATCAACATTTTTAAGAATAGCTTTTGATAAATGTGGAGGTAATTCTTCTATTAAATCTGCGATTTCATCAGTGTAAAGTTCATTAATAATTGAATATGTTTCTTTTTGAGTTAAATTCTTAATTATATTCTCTTGCATTTCTTCACCCAAATGAGAAAACACTTCTGAAGCTTTTTCTGTTTTTAAAAACCTAAAAAATAAAATACCTTCAAGTTCTGAAAGTTTATTTAGTATTTCAACAATTTCAGACATTGTGGCTTGTTCAGAAAATTTTCTAATAGCATCAATATTTTTTGAGACAATTAATTCTTTTATATCTATATAATTAATATCTTTTAACATACCAAAATTAACCTCCTTCCTTTATTTCAACAAATTTATTTGTGAACATTAATCACGAAGGAATAAAATTAATTTTTCTTGAAATTCATTCATATCCACTTTTGTTAAAACTGAATTTTTCGCAATAGTTACACCACCTGTTTCTTCTGATACAATAATTGTTGTAGCATCTGAAATTTCACTAATACCGATTGCAGCTCTATGTCTAGCGCCATATTTATTATCAATAGATTTTTTAGTTATTTTGTAATATGTCGCTGCATATAAAATTTTGTTTTCTCGAATAATTATAGCACCATCATGTAAAGGTGAATTTTTATTAAATAATGCAATAATTAATGATGATGAAATGTTCGCATCTAGAACAATCCCATCAGTTCTAAAATTATCAATTACATCATGGTTTTCAATTGTTATAATTGCGCCTGTTTTAGTTTTAGATAAATACTCTACAGCTTCCCTTACTTGATTTATTAATCTTATCTTACTACTTGTACCGATTCTATTCTTTCTTTTATCAAATAAAAGTCTTTTGAATAAAGAAAATAATAGTGGTGAGATAACCACCAAAGCAATAATTATAGAAAGAATTAATATTATTACTAATAAAACATTAGATTCTGATTGCATTATATTTCTCTTTTCCTGTAACTAAATTTTCTTTAAACACGAAGTTTTTTGTTCTGTAGTATTTATTTTCAAACTGATGGAAAGAAGAATAAAACAATTAAAGCTACTCCGACCATTATTAGAAGAGATAATAGAATTGTAATTGTTCAAAATCTGAAATTTCCACTAGAAGCTTTTGTTTTCTGATCATCATGTTTCTTATTTTTAGAATTTGATGCATTCTCTTCTAAATGTTCATTTGATTCTTTAGTTGATTCTTGAATATCAGTTTTAGGTAATGGGTAAAACTCTTTGATTCTTCCATAATCAACACTTTTTACATTAGTTTCAGTATTTCTTTGATCTATTATTGTTTCAATAGTAGAGGTTGTTTTTTGTGATTGTTCATTAAAATCAATTTTTTTGGCGTTTACAATTATTGGTTTTTCAACTTCTTCTTTTACATAGATTGTATTTTCAACATTATTCTTTAAATCAAGTTTTCCTGAATTATCTTGATCTTCATCTCAAAGATTTTCAACCATGGATTTTCTTTTTAAAATTTCATCAATAATAGAAAGATTAAGGGTATCCTCTTGATTTATTCCAACTTTTATTTCGTCTAATTGTTCTAATTCCGATATTAAATTTAATGATTTATTAGTATCTTCAATTTTAGTTGCAGAAGTATTAACTTCTTTGTTAAGAGCTAAATTTCTAGTACTTGTGTCATTTTGTGAAAGATTATTAGAATCTATAATTTCATGACTAATAGGATTATGAGTGATAGGTTTTTGTTCTTCTTTTAGCTCTTCTGTTGGTTTTGTTGTTTCCTTTTCGACAGGTTTTGTTGCTTTCTTGTCAACAGGTTTTGTTGCTTTCTTGTCAACAGGTTTTGTTACTTTCTTGTCAACAGGTTTTGTTGCTTGTTTTTCGGCAGGTTTTGTTGCTTTCTTGTTAACAGGTTTTGTTGCTTTCTTGTCAACAGGTTTTGTTGCTTGTTTTTCGGCAGGTTTTGTTGCTTTCTTGTCAACAGGTTTTGTTGCTTTCTTGTCAACAGGTTTTGTTAATTTCTTTTTGGCAGGTTTTTCAAGTGTTTTAGATTTCTCTTCTTTCTTTAAACTTTTTTCATATTTATCTTTCAATTCTTTTTCATTAAAAAACTTATCGCTATCTTTAACTACTTTGAGTTCAATAGTTTTCGATGCGGCTTTCAAGTCTCTTCTTGCCATTTCTTCAATAGTAAAAACCATTTTTGAAAATTTGTCACCTTTTGATTGTTGAACAATCATTTGTGCTGGCGTTTTAAGTTGTTTAAAATAAGTAATAGCAGCTGTTTGAGTTTTAAAAATACGATAAAAAAGCTTGTCGTTCTCAAGAACTACTCAAATCTTATCTCCTGTTTTATTTATTCTTCTCGTGCAAGTATACTGCCTTGTTGGTTTCATGTTACATACTCCTAAACTAAATAATAAAATTATAAAGCATTTTTATTTAAATTTTCTTATTAACTTTTAAAATATAAATTTTAAAATAAAAAAATGCCTTTAGAAGCATTTAAATATTATTTTTTTGAAACTAAATCCGGATCTAAAACGGCTGAAGCTTTGTGTTTTTCATAAGCAACTGGATCCAAAACAAATTTCACTAAATCTAAATCATTTTGATAAATTTTAACCTGATGTCTATCGCTTATCAATTTTCCTAAATTAGGTTCATTGTTGTTTGGGACTATTTTCACTTTATATTGTGATATTAAAGGTTTTTGTTTTGGAAAAAGATCATCCACAAATGAGAAATCAAGTTCTCTTGTAATAAAGCGATTTCTATGATTATGTAAGTCAGCATCTTCATCTTTATGATCAAAATCTGCAAGATAAGCATCTTCATCAAATAGTTCATCGCTATTTTCAACAATTCCTCCATCATAATTTTGCAGAGCTTCTACTAAGCCTCTTTTTTTTGTTTCGAGTTTTGTAAAAACAATATTTGAAAAGACATTATCATGTAAATCTTGAACTAACATTTCTCCATATATTGTTTTTAGTTTTTTGAAATAAGAAATAGCTAATGTACGGTTTTTAAAAATACGATAAAATTTTCTTCCATTTTCAAGAACCACCCATATCTTCTTGTTTTCTTTATTTCTTCTCCGTGAACAAGTATATTGTCTTGTTGGTTTTGAAGTAATAGTCATTACGCTCTTTAATGTTTGTTTTTTCATATGTATTGTGTAGTTTTTCCAATCTGATTTAAATATCTTTCTTATTAAAAAAATTATAGAGTATTTTAAGAAAAAAATGACATTTTAAAAAAAGCAAAAAAAAATGGCAAGGGTGACAGGACTCGAACCCACAACATGCGGGGTTGAAGCCCGCTGTTCTACCAATTGAACTACACCCTTACAAAAAAATAACTTATTTTTCAATAGTTTTAATTAGATCATCAATAGTTTTAATATTAGTTAGTTCTTCGTCCGGAATTTTTATATCTAATTCTTGTTCGATTTCCATAACTACTTCGACTAGATCTAAAGAATCTAATCCAAGTTCTTTAATATTAGTAGAAGTACTAATTTTTTTATTAGTTCTTTGTTTAATAATATTTAAAATTACATCTTGATTAATCATAATATAAAATTATAGACTATTTATTGTAATAATATAAGTTTTTTTTAATTCTTTTTCATCATGGATTCACTTAAAATAAATGGTTTTTTCAACCTGACTATTCTCAATGATATAGAAAGCTAAATTACCATCCACACTACCTAATCTAGTTACTATATCTTTTATTATAGCAGCCATCATTTTATCGCCAATAAATGGTAATCCATTTTCGAATTCAATTAAATTATAAAAATCTTTTGCATTTATCTCTGGAAATATATCATTTTCATTAATAGGTGGCTCTTCAATGTCTGGAATTACTATATCATCCTTAATTTTATCTTTACTCATATTTGTAAAAACAAAATAAGATCCAACGGAAAAACCAACTATTAATATCGGTATAGGAATCAGCATTAATCTTTTTGAATTTATTATTCTTAATTTTGAAAAATGTTTTTTATTATTCATTTTTCCCTAAATTCATTATGTCTTGAAGAGATAAATTACCAGATATCAAGTTAGAAAAATAACTATTCAAAATTACATGTTGATTCAAAAAGTTGTCGTCAAATAATTTTTTTAAGTCCAATATCTTAAGTTTAATTATTCCTGAATCCTTATCAAAATAAGCATTTTTAATTGGATTAGAAAAACCGATTAAAATATTAGTAATATAATCTACCTTTAAATTTAATATTGGAATAATATCTCCTTGATATCTATATGGTATTACATATCCTTTGTCAGAATTAATCCCTATTCCAATATGTGTTTTATCTTGGGAAAAATCATAATATGTGTTTTCATCAAACGAAATATTGGATACAATACCATTTATTAATTCAATTGGAGTTGGTTCAATTATATTATTAAGTGTGGCCCTAATTTTTTTCATTCCATCAGAAATTTTCAAACCTTCTATTGTACTAGGTATGATTCTAGGTAAGATGGTTTTAGATACATTTTGAACATAGAACATATTATAATTGTGTTTACCGGGCAAGAGTTCTCTTGGGTATATCTTTATAAGAGATTTTAAAACACTAGATTTAATAGAATTCTTTGTCTGAATAAAAATAATGGAAGTGTAAGTTTCAATTTCCAAACCTTTTTCATCAATTAAAAAGCTTGTATTATATTGAGGCATTCTTGTAAATTTAAGTAATATTTCCCCTAGACCATATCATACTCGTGTAGATATATTCTGATTATCTTTTGATATTTTTTCAAAGGATGAAAAAATTGATATTGATGTGACATTCTTAAATGGTATTTCTTTAAGTGCTCTAGAGGAAAAAACCACACGAGAGCCAGGTCACGAAACAATTGTTGGTGAAATATATGTAACTTCATTATTTATTGCAATTGTGAACTTTTTATTTTGATGTGGGAAATTATGAATTCATATCGAAAACCCATCATCTAAAATATTCTTTGTTATAGTTGTTTGAATTGAGTAATCATTCATTCAATAACTCATATTAATGTTCTGTTTATATTCAATTTCCTCAAGAATTGATAATTTTGAATGGTCACTAGCAACCATTTCATTATGTACAATTGGAATATTAAGCATATAGATAAAATATAAAAGTGTTTATTGCATCGTTCTTTCTTTTGTAAAAAGTTGATCTTGACCAATAATCCTCACTTCAGTCATCCTTCTTATTCATGAACTCTTTATCAATTATTAGTTGCTGATTTTTATCTAGTAATTCTAATATACTTTCAAAAACCGATTTAGTTTTATGTATTTCCATTTTATTTTGGTTTATTCTATTTTCATTCATTAGTAGTTCACCATTTTTCTGATTAACTTCCAAAAGTTTTAATTTCTTATATAAGAGACACATTTCTCTTACAATAATTTTTTTCTTTGACAATGGTATTAACTCTATTTCTTCTAATTTCATTTCTTTCCTCCATATATATATTCCAAAAATTTAGTATTTTCGTTAAAAAAATATTATTTAGTTAATATTCATTCATTAATGAATGAAAAATAAAAATATTTTTTTATACACAAGACGAAAAATGAATAATATTGTATTAATTTTAAGGATTCTTTCTATGAATTCAAACAACAATAGAATTCTGAAAAAAATAAAAAAACCATTCTAAACGAATAGTGAGAGTGCAAATATTATCGGACATAATTTGATATGGTGGCCCCGGTAGGAATCGAACCAACGACACACAGAGCTTCAATCTGTTGCTCTACCGACTGAGCTACAGGGCCTTAAATGGCGGTCCAGACGGGGATCGAACCCGCGATCTCCTCCGTGACAGGGAGGCGTATTAACCACTTTACCACTGGACCGTGGTTGCGGAGACAGGACTCGAACCTGTGACCTTTGGATTATGAGCCCAACGAGCTACCAACTGCTCCACTCCGCGATATTTAAATAGAAAAAGTTTTCTATTTTTGAAGGTAAAAGAATTATATGGTTATCTAACTCTTTTAAATGGCGGGCAATGAGGGATTCGAACCCCCGCGGGCGGTAAAGCCCCTGCTAGTTTTCAAGACTAGTCCCTTCAGCCAGACTTGGGTAATTGCCCTTTTGGTGGACCCAGCCGGGCTCGAACCGGCGACCTACCGGTTATGAGCCGGGTGCTCTAACCAACTGAGCTATAGGTCCATTCCTCTAAAATAATGAACATGGAATTCCAAATTGGTGGCGCCAAAGGGAGTCGAACCCTTGACCTTCCGGGTATGAACCGGGTGCTCTAACCAACTGAGCTACAGCGCCAAATGGTGGAGAGGAAGGGAGTCGAACCCTCTACCTCCTGCGTGCAAGGCAGGCGCTCTAGCCAGGTGAGCTACCCCCCCATAATAATGGTGAAGAAGACAGGATTCGAACCTGCGACCACTACGTCCCAAACGTAGTGCTCTACCAAGCTGAGCTACTTCTCCATTTTAATATAGTACATCTAACTTAATATAATGCTTTTTAATTATATATAAAAATATTAATTTCAAATAAATTATTTAAATTAAAATATTATGAAAATGTTAAAAAAAATTTATACTAAATATTTATATTTATAAATTAGAGTTATTATTCTTAAAAGGTTAAAAGAATTAATAATTAGAAAAAATCAATATTTTTAAAAAAATAGTATAAAATTTTTAGAATGAATTATAAACAATTATCGAAAATAACAATTTATTCAATTATTACAATGGTTTTTGCAATCGTTGGGATTTTAGTATTTTCCTTTGATTACCCAAATTGAATCAAATATGATTCTAGTTTCTTAGTAGATCCTGTAGAATGGACTAATGTTTCTGAGCAATTATTACCAATGTCAGTACAGTCAGCGAGATTATGGCAAGCTTTTTCATTAGTTATATGTATTGTGATGATTATGATGACTTGTTGAGAAATAAAGAAGATGGAAAAAACAGAATATAAAAAATATTATCTTGCATCACTTGGAGTTTTTACCTGACTAATGCTTCCTTATACTATTTATATAGGAATGAAGGAAAAGGCATATATTAAATTTCTTGATTACAATTCGCAAGATAGAGAAGAAGAATTACAAATGTCCTTCGAAAGTTTTAAAAATGGAATTTCAGGATCCGGAAGAAAAGATAAATTATTTTGAAATACAATTTTTGGATATTTAGTTTTATTAGTTACATTAATAAGTACAATCTTTTGTTTTCTTAATTTTAATTCTTTATTCGGTATAGAAAAATTGAATCCAATCGATCCTGATATTTTGAAACCAGGATTTACTGTTCAAGATTACTATGCAACCTTAAGATCTCAAGTGATTTTTGGACCCTTATCAACATTTACATCTTTAGGGAATTACACATGTTTTTTATTTATGTTAGGTTTTTCACTATTTAGTAGAAAAATTGCCTTTAGAAATAATACCATTATGATTTTAGTGGCTTCTTATATCTTTGTAGTTTTAGCAATATATTGAGGGTATTTATTTCCACAATCATTACAAAATAATGAGTATGTAATTCTTTTCCAATGAGTTAGAACAAGTTGAACTCATGCAGTTGTTCCTTTTCTTGTAATCGGATTTACCATTACTTCTATTTTAATAAGCAAATCAAAACCAACTAATTTTAAATCATTAACATTGAAAGGAATACCATTTCCATTATTCTATGGAATTTACATTTACTCAATTCCTTTTTATACAAGATGAAGTGTATATGGTGGATTAACTAATATGAACCCTAACATGGATACATCAGTCGGGATTGAAGGAGTAACCAAAACTGGTAATCCTCTAATGATTATTGCTTTTTTAGGATTAGCAGCGCTATTTGTCTTTGTATTTTTCTGCTTTTGATCGCTAGCATATCTTGTTAACAAAAAAGAAATGAATAAAATGAAAGTCGTTCTTTAAATTAATTTGTAATTTAAAAAATAAAAAAAATAACTTTTCAATAGAAAAATAGTATAAAATTTTATTTTATGAATTATAAACAAATATCCAAGATAACAATATGTTCCATTATTATGGCAATATTTGCTATTGTGGGGATTTCGTTACTTGCAATGAATTTTCAAGATTGAATAAAATATGACTCAAGTTACTTGCAAGATCCTATAGATTGAAATGGCAATTCTGATCGATTATTGCCTGTTTCTGTTGAAGCGTCTAGAATGTGACAGGTCTTATCGTTAGTAATATGTTTTGCTATGTCAGTTGCTATTGTGTTACAAATTAAACAAATGGAAGATGCTCCTTATAAAAAGTTATATATATCGTCGATAGGGATCTTTACTTGATTATTACTTCCATACTCAATTTATATTGGAATAAAAGAAAAATTATATTGTCAATTTATAGAATACCTTGCACAAGATCGTAATGAAACTTTACAAATGTCATTTATGAGTTTCAAAAACGGAATAACAGGTAAAGGTAAAAGGGATAAATTATTTTGAAATACTAGTTTTGGTTATTTCCTTTTCCTAGTGACAATAGTTACTACTATTTTATGCTTAATAATAGTTGAAGATGTTTATCCACCTGAAATGATTCATCCAATTGATCGTGTCGACTTAAAACCTGGCTTTACAGAAGCAGATTATTATGCAAGCCTTAAAACTAAACCAATTTTCGTAATATGATCAACATTTACATGTATATCAAACTTTAGTTGTTTTATATTTATGACAAACTTTATCTTCTTTAGTAAAAAGATTCCCTTTAGAAACAATACAATCATGCTGACAATTGCCGCATATATATCACTTGTTATGGTAGTATACTGAATTGCACTATTTCCAGATGGTTATGTAGTTCCATTGCAATGAGTTGCGACACTTTGAACACATGCTATTGTACCAATATTATTTTCATTATTTACTATTACTTCAGTTTTATTAAGTAAATCGAAACCAACAAGTTTCAAAGGGATAATAGGGGTTGCCGTTCCTCTTCCTTTAATGTATGGTATATACGTGTATTCTTTCCCGTTCTATACTAGATGAAGTGTATATGGTTGATTTACAAATATGAATCCAAATGTAAATACTGCAATTGGTCAGCTTGATCCAGAAACAGGTGAAGCACTTGTTGTAAGCGGAAGTTATTTAATGATATTTGCTTTCTTAGCATTAACATCTGCATTCATATTATTTGTATTTATGTTTTGAAAATTTTCAGATATTGTTTATAAAAAGTCAAGTGGATATGTAAAAACTGCAAAACAATAATATTGTCAGATTAAATTAAATATTATGTTGGAGAATTTTGACTTATATTTATTTGCTATTTGGATGAAGGGTTTTTAGATTTAGATAATGCATCTATTCCAAATAATGCACAATCGTCTCCATAAGGATCATCTAAAAATTCTATTTGATTGAATTGGGAAGGAAGTGAATTTTGTTTGGCTCATTTAATCGCTTCCTCAATATATCATTTATTATGTCTGGCCACAGAACCGCCAATTACAATTAAATTAGGATTTACAACAGATAAAACAATTGACAAGGTACTTCCTAATGTTTCGATAGCTTCATCAATAATTAATTTTGCTGTACTATTAGTTTTATATAAAGCAAAAACTTCTTTTGTTGATAAAGGTTTTCCCATAAGTTTCAATGCTCTTTTTTCAATTCCGGAACCTGAACAAAAATATTCACAAGCTCCTTTTGCAAGATGATTTTCTTCCTTATTAAATGAAGCAGGCATATACGCAATTTCTAATCCTTGATATGAGAATCCTGAATATATTTTATTCTCATAAATTAATCCTGCTCCCAGGCCTGTTGAAATTGTAAAAAATTGAGTAACATCTTTCTCAGTTCTTTTATAAAATTTGTGTACAGCATAAGCCATAGCATTTGCATCATTTTCAAACACCACATCTTGAACCATAGTGTTATCTTTGATATATTCCCTAATATTAAAATTAACTCAATTAGGAATATTTGCTCCGGAAATAATTATTCCTTTTTCGTAGTTTGCCACACCTGGCAAACAAATTCCTAAGTATTTTATTTTATGATCATTAAGTAATTTAATTAATGGTTTAAATGATTCTATTGGATCGACTAAAACTGTCGGAAATGATTCTCTAAATATTATTTTCCCTTTTTCTATGATTGCAAATCTTGAATTTGTTCCTCCAATATCTATTGCTGCATAATTGTTATTCATATAAATCCTTTTCTTATAATTAAATAATATACAAAAATAAATAAAAAATAAACCAATTGCTTAGTTTATATTTGTAAATATTAATTTATTTTTTAGTTCTAATTTCTTTTAAACGAGCTGATTTTCCTTTTAGATCCCTCATGTAATAAAGTTTAGCGCGTCTAACTTTGTTCGAACGAACTACTTCAATAGAAGCGATGTTAGGATTGTTTATTGGAAATGTTCTTTCAACTCCAATACCATAGGAAATTTTTCTAATGGTGAAAGTTTTTTTAGAACCACTATTTTTCATAGCTATAACCAGTCCTTCAAAAATCTGAATTCTTGATTTTTCTCCCTCTTTAATTCTCACATGAACCTTAATGTTGTCACCCGATTTAAAGATTGGAAAGTCATCACGATGTTGTGAATCTTCTATTGCTTTAATTTTGTTATTTATCATTTTCTATCCTTTCTAAGAGATCAGGCCTTTTAGTCTTAGTATTCTCTATTTGTTTTTCTTTTCTTCATCTTTCAATATTTTTATGATTTCCACTTAATAATACTTCCGGAACTTTCATACCATTGTATTCACTTGGTCTAGTGTATTGTGGAAAATCTAAGAGATTGTTTTGGAAGGAATCATTTTGATGTGAAGATTCCTTGATAACATCAGGAATTAATCTAATAATAGAATCCGCAATTACCATTGATGGTAATTCACCACCAGTTAAGACATAATCACCTATTGATAATTCACAATCAATTAAAGATCTCACACGTTCATCGAAACCTTCATATCTTCCAGAAATGAATGTAATGGTTTTTTCCTTCGATAAATCATAAGCCATCTTTTGATTAAAGGTTTGTCCTTGAGGGGAAAGCATGATTACTTTACCTTTTTCCCTTAGAGAATTTAATGCATTATCAATCGGTTCTATCATTAGCAACATTCCAGGTCCACCACCATAAATCTCATCATCAACTTTTCTATGTTTATCATTTGTAAAATCTCTAAAATCAATTATCTCAATTTCAATCAATTTTCTGTCTATTGCTTTTGAAATAATTGATTCAGACTTAAATGCTTCATAATATTTTGGAAAGATTGTCAAAAAATTTATTTTCATTATTTTTTGACAGTAGACTTTTTGGTAACCGGTTTTTTAGCAGTTGGTTTTTTGGTAGCTGGTTTTTTTGCTTTTGTTTCAATTTTTTTAGCGCTGGTTGTTCTTTTTTTAGGAGTTTTCCCTTTAGAGTTTTTGTCTTTCGATAAAACATATTCAGCTCAAATTTTATCTTGTTTTAATAAATTTTTAACTGTTTGTGTTGGTTGAGCACCATCATTTAATCACTTAAAGACTAATTCTTTATTTAGCTTCAATTCTTCCGACAATGGATTGAAGTAACCCAATTCCTCAATAAAACGTCCATCTCTAGGGGCTCTAGCATCAGCGGCTACAACTCTATAAAAAGCATTGAACTTATTACCCATACGTTTTAATCTTAATTTAACCATTTATCCTCCTTCATAATTTTTAAAATATAAATAATTTTAACATAATAAATCAATAAAGTGTCAAGTATTTTTGCTTGACACCAAAATGTGAATAAGAATTTAGCTTTTTTGTTAAATTAGTTAGTTGTTTTTAAGATATTATTTGCAAAAATACTTTTTACTCTATCTAATGTACTTTCAATTGATTTAATAATTTGAGAGAGTGGAAAGTAATCAAGTTCATGATCATCCTTAGTCAATTCTTTACGAATATTTTTAGTAATATAATGAGTGGCTTCAATAAAGTCAAAGTACATTTTTTCTGCTGTGTCATAAAGTTCTTTAATCTTAATTTCTTTATACATTTGAATAAATTCTGCAAATAATTTGATATAGTTGTCAACAATATTTTGAATCATTACTATTTGTTCACGATTGATTTGTTTACGAACATATATTTTCGCCATTGATAATGTATAACTAACTGATTTTTCTATATCTCTTGAACAATAAATAATTGATATGATGAATCTCAAATGATTAGCACGAGGATCATCCTTTGAAATAGTTCAAATACATTCATCAACTAAATCTCTAGCCTTTTGTTCCGACTCTTTAACATTCACAGAAATAGAATCAACTATTTTGTGACCATCTTCATTTGAATAAATATACTTTCATAGCTTTTTATGTGTGGCAAGTGAATATTCAAGAAATTCAACAACCATTTTCTTCAGGGTTTTCTCTGATTTAATTAGTGTGTTATAATTTGTTGCCATTATCCAATCCTTCCATTAATATAATCTTTTGTTTCTTTCTTCTCAGGATTAAGAAATATTTTTTTTGTTTCACCATTTTCAATAATATTTCCTTGATAGAAGAAGAATGTTTCATCACTTATTCTTTGAGCCTGTGCCATCGAGTGTGTCACAATAATGATAGTATATTTTTTTTTCAATTGTAGTATTAACTCTTCAATTTTTATTGTTGAAATAGGATCTAACGAAGAAGTGGGTTCATCCATAAGTAAAACTTCAGGTTCCATAGCAATTGCTCTCGCTATACAAAGTCTTTGCTGCTGTCCACCTGAAAGACTTGTTCCTAGATCGTTTAAATTATTTTCAACATCATTCCAAAGAGCAGCTCCTTCTAATGATTCCCTAACAATTTTATCCAAAACTTTTTTATCATGAATACCATTTGATCTAGGACCATAAGCAACATTTTCATAAATTGAAATCGGGAAGGGAGTGGGTTTTTGAAAAACCATTCCGACTCTAGTTCTTAAAGTTGTAATCGGCATTTTTTTTGATTTGATATTGGTTCCATCAAAAAATATTTCACCTTGTTGTAAAACACCTTCTATTAAATCATTCATTCTATTTAAACTTCTTAAAAATGTTGATTTACCACAACCAGAAGGACCAATTAAAGAAGTTATTCTATTTAATTTTATATGAGCATTTATATTAAATAGTGCTTGCTTTTCACCATTTTTATATCAAAGTGAAAAATCATTAACCTCAAAAATATTTTCTTTTGAAAAATCTTCTTTAACTTCCAAAATTCCAGTCTCTCATTGTTGCTTTTTCTTAAATTTATCAAGAAAACTTAATTTTTTGTTTGCTTTCATTATTGAATCACTTCCCTCTTATTTTCTTCGACATTATTTAGATCTAAATCTTTCTTAAATTGATCTTTTATTCGATAAAAATAATTTTTAATTTTGTCTCTATTTGGAATTATTACATAGACGATGAACACTAGTGAAAATACCAGTATGATTGCAATTAATGCTGCTTCATACTGAATTCATTTCGAATCTTCTGTATTTGAGAATAATTGAGCATAAATATGTGTTGTTAATGTTGTTCCTGGTCTATTTAGTGCAATATCAGATGAAGAAGATAGTCCTGCTGTTAGATATAGCGGAGCAGTTTCTGATAGAATCCTTCCAATAATTGAAACAATGTTTCCAGTAATTGCAATTAAAGCCATAGGAATAATTAACTTTTTGATTGTTTCGCTCTTTGTATTTCCTAAAGAATAAGAATTCATTCTAATATCATCAGGAATATTAATTAATGATTGTTCAAGCAATCTTATAAATGTTGGAATGACAACAATTACAACAGTAAGAGCACCAGCTATTAGTGAGTTACCTGTTGTGCCTGTATTAGTTAATCCAAATGTTTGAATAAAGAATAATAACCCAAACATACCAAAGAGAATAGATGGTGTTGAAGAAAGTGAATCAAGCAAGAATACTATCATCTTTTTGAAAGGACCTTTTCTAGCATATTCATTCAAATAGATGGCTATTAATAATGCAATAGGAAAACTAACCACTAAACATACTAATATTAAGAGTAAAGTGTTTAGGAAAGATTGCCCTACTGTATTTTTGGTAAACTCGAAAATTGATGAAGAACTTTTCGAAGTGGCGATTAATCCATTGACCAAAATATCTCCAACAATTCAAGCAAGAAATGTGAAACAAATTATAACACTAATTGATTCAATGATAACTTTGTAATAATGATATAAGTTACCATATTTATAATTTTCATTTCTGTCTTTAATATAATTCATTGTTCCAGATAAATCATCATGATTTATCTTATGTTCACTCTTAAATGAGATACTCTCGAAAAATATTTTGATATTTCTAGGTACAAAAGTTATAAAGCTAGCAATATTATTTCTAATTCTAGTTATTTTAGCGTTTTTTGATGTTCTTTTCGAGTTAGAGATAATAAAAATAATTATATTTAAAATCATTGAGAA
>JBOGBM010000058.1:0-3625 GCA_051656205.1 Metamycoplasmataceae bacterium | reverse complement strand
CTAGTTTCAAGCAAGTTTCTAATTTCAAGACCACTTAAATCTTTTAAAATGTCTCCATCAGTAATCGATAAGGAATTAGCTAGTTCCAAATCTGTTGCAGAAGCAAAATAGAAATCCATACTTTCCTTTGGAATTCCATTGTAATTAATTGTAAAAGTAATTCTTAAAAGATTTTGAATATTGATATTTGTAAAAGTAATTCTATTAATAATCACACCACTAAAAACTTTAATTGAAAGAGTGTTTAATAATTCCTGTGTTACTGGTCTTGTTTCTAAAATGTCTCTAATTTCGCGAACAGATTTATCGGCCATAATACTTGGATCGGTAACTACAATAGTATTTGCAATTTCCTGATTAGTAGGAGTAGCATTTAAATAGAATGTTGAGTCTTTCTCGACTGTTCTATAGGTAATTAAAAAAGTAACAACAAAGGGATCTTCAATATTAATATTTACAAATAGGAAATCTTCAACTGTTGAACCAGCAGGAATTCTAACCGAAAGTTCATTTAAAATATCCTGAGTCATAACGGGAGTTTCAAGCAATCCCTTTATATATAAAACGTTTCTACTTGCAAGAATGTTAGGATTCTCTAGAATTGTTGCTTCAACCACTTCTTTATCTGAAGGTGTAGCATTTAAAACACTAACTACATCTTTGGAAACAAGATTATAATTTATTCTAAATGTAACTCGATATAAATTACTTATATTAATATTAGAAAATGAAATTTTGGAAACATCAGCTCCCTCTGGAATAGTGATTGAAAGTTGATCAAGAATTGTTTGTGTTATTGGACTCGTGTCTAAAATATTCTTAATAAATCCAACATTATTATTTAAAAGAATATCACTGTCTGAAACTTGAATGGCATTTGCTACTTCTTTATCTGTAGGTAATGCATTCAAAAAGTTTGAGGTATCTTTAGGAACACCATTGTAATTTATAGTAAAGAAAATTTTAAATGGATTAGTTATATCAATATTTGTAAAAGAAAATCTTTCAGGTTGGGCTCTTAAAGGAATTGAAATAGAAAGTATATCCAAAATTTCACTGGTCATTGGACTTTGTTCTAAGTAAGCTTTAATATTGTTAATATTTTGATTAGATAAAGCATTTACATTAGTAACGTTTGTAGCTTGCACTGTTTGTCTATCTGTTAGACTGGCATTTAAAACTTCCGAAGTATCTTTTGCAACATTATTATAATTAATTGTAAACGTTACCTTAAATGGATCTGAAATGTTAATTCTTTTGAATGAAACTAATGAAGGGTTAATGCCTTCTGGAATAACAGCTGATATTTGATTTAAAACTTCTTGAGTCATTGGAGTAGTTTCAAGTAATGATCTAATTTGAGTAACTGTTAAATGAAATAGTGCATCAATATTTCCAATAGTTATGCTGTTAGCAATATCTTTGTTAGATGATGTTGAGCTTAAATAATCAAAAGTATCTTTAGTTGTATTATTATATTTTATTTTAAATCTTGTTCTAACGGGATTTGTAGTATCAATATCGGAAAAAGAAATTTTTGTTATATCAACTCCCGGTAATACTCTAACAGAAAGTTGATTTAGTATTGTTTGAGTCATTGGTCTTGTCTCAAGTAATCCTTTAATATAGTTATTATTTTCAAAAATAAGAATATCAGGATTTTCAATAATTATAGAATTTGCTATTTCTTGTTCTGTTGGTGTTATATTTAAAAAATCACCGGTTGCCTTCGGAACTCTATTGTAATTTATAGTAAAAGATATTCTAAATAAATCATTATTAATATTTGTAAAGGAAACTAAACGAGGCGTTAGCGATGCAGGCATTGTAATTGAAAGTTGGTCTAAAACGGCTTTTGTCATAATTGGAGTCTCTAATAAAGATCTCACTTGAGAAAAGTTTGAAGATTTTAAAATATCAGGATTAGTTACAATAATATCATTAGCATTTTTTGAATCAATTTGGCTCTTTTCATCAATATTTAAGAGTTTAATTTCGTTAATGATATCATTATTTCTTTCGACACCATTCACTACAACAATAGGAAACAATAAAGCTAAAAAGCTACTTGAAATTAGCAATTTCAATACGTTTTTTTTCCTCATATCCGCACCTTCCACATTTTTGCTATTTATTATTAATATATTAAGTATATATAAATTTTAATATTTACTATTATATTTAGAGGGATTTAATTTAAAATTATTGATAATCCTGCTAAAATAAGACAATAATTCTTATTTGCCAAAGAATTCTATTACAGACCATCATCTTCCCAAGTAAATTGATAACCTAATATTCTTACTGTATCCCCTTTATGAATTCCTTGATCAATTAAGCCTTTTCATAATCCAATATCTTTAACTTTTTTGTTAAATCTTATAATATTATCGTGTGTATTTAGAGGTATCTTATGGTAAATATCCTCAACCGTTTTACCTTCTACTTCATACATACCTTCATAAAGCTTAGTAATTTTGAAATCTTCCTCAAGAGTGACAAACACTTCATCTTTTTGTTCTTCAAGAACGACGTTTTTAGCTTCTAAATAAGTTTTATACATTTCCTCTTTTAAACGATCAATATTTTCTTTCTTAAGGGCAGAAATTTTTACTATTGGTAATTTAGGATATTTCTTTAGAAATTTTTGATAGTTAATTTCAAAATCAGGTAAATCCATCTTATTTGCAATAATTAAGAACGATTTTTCAAGTAATTTTAAATTATATGAATTCAATTCCTTTTTTAAAACTTCAAATTCTTTAATGGGATCTCTACTTAGATCTCCAAAATCTAAAATAAAAGCAATAACTTTACATCTTTCGATATGCTTTAAAAATCTAATTCCTAGACCTTTCCCTAATGAAGCTCCTTCAATTAATCCAGGTAAATCAGCAATAACAAAGGAATTTTCAAAATGTTTTACTAAACCTAATTGTGGTACTAAAGTTGTAAAATGATAGTCTGCTATTTTGGGTTTTGCATTTGAAAGAATTCCCAAAATAGTCGATTTGCCAACAGAAGGTTTGCCAACAAGTCCAATATCAGCCATAACTTTTAATTCAAGTCTAATATTTTTTGTTTCACCAAAAGTTCCATTTTCAGATATTTTAGGAGCATTGTTTTTAGAGGATTTAAATCTGGTGTTACCATGTCCGCCACGACCGCCTTTAGCAATTAAATATTTTTGATCATCAACAATATCGTGAAGTAATTTTTCACCTTCGAATACTAAAGTGCCATACGGAACTTTAATAACAACATCTTTCCCTCTTGCTCCATACATATTTTTAGGTCCACCGGATTCGCCATCTTCACCTCTAATATGTTTCATAATGTGCAAGGTAAGGAGAGTATTCATTCCACTACTTCCTTGAAAGTAAACGGAACCACCATCTCCACCATCTCCACCATCAGGTCCACCAAAAGCTACTCTAGCTTCACGTCGAAAAGAGACAATACCATTGCCTCCTCTTCCTGCAATAACTTCTAAGGTTGATTGGTCTATAAATTTCATAATTTAAATTATAACTTTTTATTGTCTTAATTTACATAGGAATTAATTCATCACTAACTTCAAGAAGGAATTTTTGATGTTCTTTAACAAAATCATCTTGCAATTCAA
>JBOGBM010000057.1:0-9340 GCA_051656205.1 Metamycoplasmataceae bacterium | reverse complement strand
AAAATATTGTTGTTGCTCATGTTAATTACAATTTAAGAGATGATGTTGAAATAGATTTTAAAATTGTCAATGATTTTTGTAAAAAGAATGATTTAAAATTGGAAACATATTCAATCAATGAAAAACATAATGGAAATTTCCAAAAATGAGCAAGAGAGAAAAGATATCATTTTTTTAAAGAAATTTATGACAAATATAATTGCAGCGAATTAATCACAGCTCATCATAAGGATGATTTCTTAGAAACTGCAATAATGCAATGAGAATCTGGAAGAAATCCTTATTCATATGGAATTAGCGAAAAAAATATAATTTACGGAATGAATATCAATAGACCGTTTATTTTTAAATATTGAAAATCTGAAATTTATGATTTATCAAAGAAAAAGAAAATTTCCTACAATGATGATTCTTCAAATTTTACTGATAAATACGAAAGAAATAAAGTAAGAATGTTCTTAAATAAGAAGAATGTTGCTGAAAAGGAAATTCTTTTAAATTCGTTTAAATATGTGAATATTACTAAAATAATGAGAAAGATTAAGATAATAAAAAAGTATATTGAATGAAAAGATAATGTTTTTAGTATAGATTTTTTGAAAAAGAATGAGAATTTATTCGATGAACTTGTTTTTAAATTCTTAATTGAAAATACAAGTGAAATCAACATTAATTCCAATATATTAAGATCGATTAAAGCATTTTTAATGGCAAAAAATGAAAATAAGGTTTTTATGTTATCAAATGGTAAAAAGCTTATTAAAACTAATAATAATGTTATTATTAAATAAAAATCAATTATAATTAGATATAAAAATTAATAACCAACTATTATATTAATAATAAAAAGAGGAAATATGAACGAAAACAAAAAAGGTAATGCACCAAAAAAGAAGAATCTCTTTTTAATTTTTTCAATAATAATTTTGATTGCTTTATTTGGTTTTTTTCTTTTTAGTATTTTTAATACAACCGGGACTAAATTAGCATTAAGTGAGTTTTGACAAAAATATGAATTAGCAGCTGCGAGTGTAGATGATGGAACCTATTTTTCAGAAATTACTGTAATTGACTATCAAAGATTAATGAGAGTAGTGTTTGTTGAAAATATTAACGGTACCATTACAACTAATACATATTTCGTTGGATTAACTTCAGGAGAATCACCCTTAACACAAAGTCAATGAGAGCTTGCCATTGCAAACGGACTTGGAGCAAATGGAGTTTATCAGGGATTAGCTGTTGAACAACAAAATGGTTTTGTTCAATTTTTATTCCAATTTGGGCCAATTCTACTTCTTATACTTGTTTCGTTCTTTATCTATAGATCTCAAATGAAAGGTTCTGGCGGGGGTATGTTTAATCCTGGGAAAAACCAAGCAGAAAGAATCAAATCAAATAAGAAATTTAGTGATATCGCAGGAAATGTAGAAGTTAAAGATGAAGTTTCAGAATTAGTTGATTATTTAAAAAATCCGAAAAAATATTCTAATGCCGGAGCAAGAATTCCAAAAGGGATTTTATTGGGTGGTCCTCCAGGAACAGGTAAAACTCTTGTCGCAAAAGCTACTGCTGGTGAAGCAAATGTTCCCTTCTATTTCATATCTGCATCAAATTTTGTTGAAATGTTTGTCGGAGTTGGAGCAAAGAGAGTTCGTGAAATGTTTAAAGAGGCAAGAAAAAATAGTCCTGCCATTATCTTTATAGATGAATTAGATGCTGTTGGTAGAAGTCGTGGTGCTGGAATGGGCGGAGGAAATGATGAAAGAGAACAAACTCTTAATCAATTGCTTGTTGAAATGGATGGAATGACAGAAAATGGCGGATTATTAGTGATGGCTGCTACAAACCGTACAGACGTTTTAGATCCTGCTTTATTAAGACCTGGTAGATTTGATAGAATCATAACAGTTGGTTTACCAGATATTAAAGAACGTGAAGCTATTTTAAGATTACATGCTAAAGGTAAAAGAATGGATAAGTCTATTTCATTTAGAGGAATCGCAAAAAGAACACCTGGATATTCAGGAGCTCAACTTGAAAACGTTATAAACGAAGCATCATTACTATCAGTAAGAGAAAATACTGGTGTTATAACAATCGAACAAATTGATGAAGCTATTGATAGAGTTATGTCAGGTCCTGCTAAGAAAAATAGAACTATTTCAAAAGAAGAATTAGAAATGGTTGCATATCATGAAGCTGGTCATGCTGTTGTTGGACTTAAAATTCCGGGTGGAAATAAGGTTCAAAAAATTACTATTATTCCACGTGGTGAAGCTGGTGGGTACAATTTAATGATTCCAGAAAAGGAAAAATATTATTCTTCCAAAACTGATCTAGAAGCATCTATTAAATCATTTATGGGAGGTAGAGCAGCCGAGGAAATAATATATGGAAAAGAATCTATTTCTAACGGTGCTAGTGATGATATCTCTAAAGCTACTGAAATAGCAAGAAGAATGGTTACTGAATGAGGTATGTCAGAAACTCTTGGTCCTATTAAATATGAAGAAGCTTCTGGAAGTCCTTTTTTAGGTAGAGATTATGGAAAGAACAAATCATTTTCAGATTCAGTAGCTCTAGAAATTGATACTGAAATCAGAGGTATTATTGAAGGTGCACAAAAAATAGCATATGAAATAATTAAAGAAAACATGACTTTATTAGAATTAATAAAAACTTCATTATTAGAAAATGAAACCATTGTCTCTGAAGAGATAGAATATATAGCAGAACATTTACAACTTCCTGAAAAGAGAGTTAAACCTAAAAAGACAAAGGAAAAGAATATGGATCTTGACGAATTAATTAATGAGGTTGATTCGGAAGAAAATCATCATGAAGAAGTTGATCAAGTTAATGAGTTTTATGATGCAGAAGAAAAAGATATTGATCAGATTGAAGATGAAGAAAATATCGAAGAAAATGAAGAAAAGAAAAATTCATAATACTTTCTATAATCAAATAGATATTATGAACATAAAATATTAATAAATTTAATTGTCTTATTTTAGAAGATCAAATACATCATCACCTAATGGAGAAATATTAACTTCAAAGTTTCTAGCTACAATATTTCCTAAAGTTGACAATCCATTGAAATCAGGTAATCTCTTAGGTTTAGATTTAAAAGATTTTGAAAATATAGTAGCAGGTAATAATTCTCTCGTGTGGTTTGTACCTTTATACGTAGGATCATTTCCATGATCTGAAGTAATAAGTAATAAATCATCATCCTTCATAGCATTAACTAATTTTGCAAGTTTGATATCAAACTTATTGATGTTATTACCATAACCCTCAACGTCTCTTCTGTGTCCAAAATCTGAATCGAACTGAACCAAATTTAAAAATATGAATTCATTAGAGGTATCCTTAGTTACTAAATCAATTAAAATATCCATACCATTTTCATCTCCAGCAGATTTATGATGTTCACTTATACCTTGACCAGAAAAAATATCATTAATTTTTCCAATACTTATTACCTTAACTCCTTTTTCAATCAGAGAAGTTAATATATTATTCTTTGGAGGCATAACTGAATAATCATGTCTATTGAAAGTTCTTTTTCATTGACCATTAGAACCTATATAAGGTCTTGCGATGATTCTTGCAACATTTCACTCAGGTCTAGAAGAGCATATCTCTCTCGCCGCTTTAGAATAACGATATAGATTATCTAGTCCCATATATTCTTCATGTCCACATATTTGTAATGTAGAATCTTCAGATGTATATATAAGAACAGAATCGGTATCAATTTGTTCTTGTCCTAATTCATCCAGAATAACTGTTCCGCTAGCTGCAACATTTCCAATTATTTTCTTACCATCGAATGCTTCTGATAATTTTTCAATAAGTTCTTGAGGGAAGCCGTTCTCCACAAAATTTGGAAAAGGTGTTTTGGTTTCACTACCCATCATTTCTCAATGACCTATCAAGGTATCCTTACCATTTGATATTTCTTCAACAGCAGCGGTATATGCTAATTGCGAAGTTTGTTTGCCTTGATCATGCAATTTAGCAATTGAACCTATTCCTAATTTCTTTCATGTTGGGATTTCAAGTTTAACTTTTTCAGAAACATGGAACAAAGTATTAGCACCTTTATCACCAAATGATTCTTGCTTACTATCTTTTCCAATTCCTAGAGAGTCTGTGACTATCATGAAAATTCTTTTATATTTAACCATATTATTTACTACTTTCTGGGTTTATTAAAATGCTTCTTTAATAATAAAGAAACATTTAAATTATATATTCACATTCTTTTTTGCTAACAAATAAAACAATTTAGATTAAAAATTTTACTTATTTCATAATTCTTTTTTACTTTTTAAACTCGCTTTTGCTTCAGCATGATATTTCTTATAATCGATTTTCTTTGGTTCAAAAGTAGATAGATTTTCAATTACATCTTTATATCAATACATTGAAGATTTGGGGAAACGACCAAAATTCGGAGAGTCAAAATCAACACCAACAAAACCATATTTCTTTCTATATCCACCTGAAGGAGAAAAAACATCACAATATGTTCAAGCAGAATACCCAATAAAAGGAACACCTTCATTAATGGCCTTTTGAACTTGTCTAAGATGATCATTTAGGAAATCAATTCTATATGTATCATGAACTGTTCCATTAACTTTTTTATCAAAATAACCTAACCCATTCTCAATAATCATTAATGGTTTTTGATATTTTTCTCACAACACATGAGAACCTATTGATAAATACTCGGGTTTAATTAATCAACCTCAATCAGTGTATTTTTCAGTTTTTGGATAAACAACAAGTGCTCGGTCAGTAATATAAGTTGAAGGTTCTTTATATCACTTTATTCCTTCTGTCAATCTTTTAGGATGAGCTATGATAGCAGGAACATAGTAATTTCAACCAACTAAATCTAGAGGATTGTTTGCCAATAATCTTAAGTCAGCATGTTGAATCATGTCATCTAGTTCGAATTTTTCAACAGCATCTCAAAAACATTTAGGGAATTCACCTAACATATTAGGGTTAAGAAATAATTCTAGATTATACTCATTAAAAATTTCACATGCTTTTATATCGTCTCGATCATTTTTATCATAAGGAATGGGTGGAGTTCAAACATGATCAATACCTAAAATTGAACCTTTTCTAATGAAACCATCTTTAATAGCTTTATCAAATTCAACTTTACCAATAGCTCCAGAAATTGCAAGGTAATAATTAGCTTTCCAAAATTCTTTTTCATCATTTTTCGCTGGGGCCATATAGTCGCCATAATAAGCCATTAGTGTATACATTGAATTTTCATCACTAACATATCAAATATCTGAATATTTTCCTAATCTTTGAAACATTGTTCTTGCAAATATTCTATATGCATCCAAAAACGCTCTAGATGATGTTCCGCCTTGTCTTTCTAATCAAAGAGGTGTGTCTCAATGATATAAAATCGGAATGGGTTTAATTCCATTATCTAACAATGATCTAAACGCATCTTGATAGAATGCTATACCTTCTTCATTAGGGATGCCTGAATCATCTGGAAATATTCTTGCTCAATCTAAATTGTAAGCAAAACCATTTACACCCATTTCTTTCATTATTTCTGAATCTAATTTATATTTGTGATAATAATCCGCTGCATCTTTAATTGAATCTATTTCTCTTCCAGGAGATCCAGCTGGTGGGATATAATAATTTTCAATAGTAAATTTATCTCAATTCGAGTGTGTTCTTCCACCCTCAAGCCTACCACCTTCAATTTGAAAGGCAGCAGTCGAGGTAGAAAAAATAAAATTTTTCGGGAATTTCTTCATTTTTTGCCTTCTAACTGATTTTTTAATCACTATAAATTATAAGTTAATTTAAGATATCATTTTGAAAATTAAAAGATACTTTTAAAAAACAAAATAATTTTGCTTTTTGTGATTATAAGAGTTAAGAATATTCAAATTATTTATTCCACAGATTCTTTTTGTTTTTTAAACTTGCTTTAGCTTCTAATTGATATTTTTTATAATCAATTTTACCCGGCTGAAAAGTAGTTAAATTTTTGATGACATCTTTATATCAATACATTGAAGATTTTGGAAAACGACCAAAATCAGGAGAGTCAAAATCGACACCTACAAAACCATATTTCTTTCTGTATCCACCTGATGGTGAAAAAATATCACAATATGTTCAGGCAGAATAACCGATAAAATTAACACCTTCATCAATCGCTTTTTGAACTTGTCTAAGATGATCGTTGAGAAAATCAATTCTATATGTATCGTTAACAATTCCATTAATTTTTTTATCAAAATATCCTAACCCGTTTTCAATAATCATCAATGGTTTATTGTACTTTTCTCAAAGAACATGAGCTCCTATCGATAAATGTTGTGGTTTAATTAATCAACCTCAATCAGTATATTTTTCAGTTGTTGGACAAACAACAAGTGCTCTGTCAGTAACATATTTAGAAGGTTCTTTATATCATTTTATTCCCTCTGTCAATCTTTTTGGATGAGCTATGATAGCAGGAAAATAATAATTCCAACCAACTAAATCTAGAGGATTATTTACTAATAATCTTAAATCAGCATGTTGAATCATATCATCTAGTTCAAATGTTTCAACAGCATCTCAAAAACATTTAGGAAATTCACCTAACATATTAGGGTTAAGAAATAAATCAAGATTATACTCATTAAAAATTTCACATGCTCTTATGTCATCCTTATCATTTTTATCATAAGGAATTGGTGGAGTTCAAATATGATCAATACCTAAGATTGAACCCTTTTTAATAAAACCATCCTTAATAGCCTTATCAAACTCAACCTTACCAATAGCACCAGAAACTGCAAGGTAGTAAGTAGCTTTTCAAAATTCTTTTTCATCATTTTTCGCTGGAGCCATATAATCCTCGTAATAACCATGGAAAGCATATGATGAGTTTTCATCGCTAACATATCAAATATCTGAATATTTTCCTAATCTCTGAAAAATTGTTCTTGCAAATATTCTATATGCATCCAAAAACGCTCTAGAAGATGTACCGCCTTGTCTTTCTAGCCAAAGGGGTGTATCTCAATGATATAAAATCGGAATCGGTTTAATTCCATTATCTAATAATGATCTAAAGGCATCTTTATAAAATGCTATACCTTCTTCATTAGGGATGCCTGAATCATCTGGAAATATTCTTGCTCAATCTAAATTGTATGCAAAACCATTTACACCCATTTCCTTCATTATTTCTGAATCTAATTTATATTTGTGATAATAATCTGCTGCATCTTTAATTGAATCTATTTCTCTTTCAGATGATCCAGCTGGTGGAATACGATAATTTTCAATAGTAAACTTATCTCAATTTGAGTGTGTTCTTCCACCCTCAAGTCTACCGCCTTCAATTTGAAAGGCAGCAGTCGAGGTAGAGAAGATAAAATTTTGCGGGAATTTCTTCATTTCTGCCTTCTAACTAATTTTTTAATCACTATGAATTATAAGTTAATTTAAGATATGATTTTAAAAAT
This sequence comes from Metamycoplasmataceae bacterium, assembly GCA_051656205.1. Lineage (GTDB taxonomy): Bacteria > Bacillota_I > Bacilli_A > Mycoplasmatales > Metamycoplasmataceae > UBA710. Next base: position 1,811 of record JBOGBM010000057.1, on the reverse strand, counting down.
TAAAAGTTACTTTTAAAAAACAAAATGATTTTGCTTTTTGTGATTATGAGAGTTAAGAATATTTAAATTATTTATTCCACAAATCTTTTTTATTTTTTAAACTTGTTTTAGCTTCTAATTGATATTTGTTATAATCAATTTTAGCCGGTTGAAAAGTAGTTAAATTTTTAATAACATCTTTAAATCAATACATTGATGATTTTGGGAAACGACCAAAATTAGGATCATCAAAGTCAACACCTACAAACCCATATTTCTTTCTATATCCACCTGATGGTGAAAAAATATCACAATATGTTCAGGCAGAATAACCGATAAAATTAACACCTTCATCAATTGCTTTTTGAACTTCTCTTAGGTGTTCATTTAAATAATCAATTCTATAAGTATCATCAACTATACCATCAATTTTTTTGTCGAAATAACCTAAACCATTTTCTAAAATCATCAATGGTTTTTTATATCTATCTCATAATACGTGAGCACCTATCGATAAATATTCTGGTTTAATTAATCAATTTCAATCAGTATATCTTTCACCAATTGGATAAACAATAATGGCCTTTTCTGTAACAAATGAATCAGGATTTTTATGTCATTTAATTCCTTCTTTAAGTCTCTTTGAATGAGCAATTATAGCAGGGCGATAGTAATTTCAACCAACTAAATCTAATTTATTGTTTTTTAATAATTCTAGATCAGATTCTAGTACCATTTCTTCCAGTTTAAATCTTTTAATTGCATCTCAAAAACAATTTGGAAATTTACCAAGCATATTTGGGTCAAGAAAAAGATCTAAATTATATTCATTAAAGATCTTACATGCTTCAATATCGTCAGCATCGTTTTTATCATATGGAACAGCAGGATTTCAATCATGATCAATACCTAATAATGAACCTTTTTTAAGATATCCTTCTTTAATAGCTTTATCAAATTCAATCTTTGAAAGAGCACCTGAAATAACTAGATAATAATTAGCTTTTCAAAATTCAACTTCATTCTTTTTTCCGGGTGGAACATAATCTCCAAGATATCCCTGAGAAGTATAAGATGAATTTTCATCACTAACATATCAAATATCAGTATACTTACCTAATCTTTGGAACATAACTTTAGAAAAATCTCTAAAGGCGTCTAGGAAAACTCTAGAAGATGTTCCACCTTTTTCTTCTAATCAAAGCGGAGTATCTCAGTGATATAAAATTGGAATGGGTTTAACCCCATGCTCCACAAGGGACTTAAAGGCATTTTCATAAAATTTTAGCCCTTCTTCATTTGGAACACCAGAATCATCTGGGAAAATTCTTGCTCAGTCCATGTTGTAAGCAAATCCATTAACACCCATTTCTTTCATTATTGCTGAATCTAATTCATATTTATGATAATAATCAGCTGCATGTTCAATGGAAGCTATTTCTCTTTCAGGTGATCCAACTGGTGGAATATAGTGGTTTTCTATTGTAAACTTATCTCAATTTGAGTGTGTTCTTCCACCTTCAAGTCTTCCTCCCTCGATTTGATATGAGCAAGTCGAGGTAGAAAATATAAAGTTTTTTGGGAATTTTTTCATTGTTTTCTCTTTCTAGTATTGATTTATTTTAATCATAATTAATTATATAATATGAATGTCTTAATTTATCTAGTACTAATATATATTTTGAAAGTTATTAATAGTTATAATTTATAACAAATGAAAATAAGATTAGAAAAATTTATTTCCTCACAGAATTTTGGTTCCAGAAACAATGTTAGGAAAATTATAAAATCAAGAAGAGTGCAGGTGGATGGAATAATTGTAGATGATTACG
>JBOGBM010000056.1:0-8041 GCA_051656205.1 Metamycoplasmataceae bacterium | reverse complement strand
CAAACTCCCAAAGGTGAATGTAAATATCTTTGAGGTAATGAGATTGTAATTGTGGCTACACCATTTGAACCATATTGAAGTTCAGCAGCATCTGTGCCACCGCCTTGAGCAACATATTTGTAAGCTTTTATATTATTTTTCTTAGCAACATTCATAATATAATCAACAAATTTAGGATCCATTAAAGTACCACCATCTTTAATTCTTAACGCTGCTCCATTACCTAATTTTTGAATCCCGGGAATTGCTCCAAAAGTATCATGAGCTGCACAAGTATCAAGCGCTATTGCAAGATCAGGTTTAATTTTTGACACTGATGTTCTAGCTCCTCTTGTTCCTACTTCTTCCTGAGTGGTACCTACAAAGTAAGTTTGGTTATTAAGTTTCTTATCTCTTAGTCTCATTATTAATTCATCAAGAACTGTAACACCAGCCCGATTATCCATTGCTTTACCAGCAACATATTTATTTTCTTTTCCAAATGCAAAAACCTCACCAGTTAAGCAAACTCTATTACCAACTTCAACACCCATTTTTTCAGCTTCACTTTTAGTTGTAAAACCAGCATCTAAAAAAAGTTCTTTTAATTCTGGAGCTTTTGTTCTTTTTTCAATCTCTAAAATGTGAATTGAGGTATGACCAAAAATACCGCTCATTTCTTTTCCGTCGTTTAAAATTAGAATTCCTTTTGTTCCAATAACTGTTAATGGTCAAATACCGCCAATCATTGATAATTTTAGTTGTCCATTATCTAAAATATCTTGTACTATGAATCCAACTTCATCCATATGAGCAGCTATTTGAATAACAGGACCTGATGATTTTTTCTTATGACTAATAATTAAGGAACCCAAACCATCTCTTTCATAAATTAGATTATTATTAATTGTTTTCTTTAATCTATTAGCAACATCGTCTTCATATCTAGACATTCCTTGAATGTCCATATATTCCTTTAATTTATTAAATAATTCTTTGTCTTTTTTGTTCATAATTAATACCTTCTTTAATTATTGCTATTATAGCAAATTTATTTTACTTATAATTTCAAATTCATATATAATTACAATTGATTATGAACTTAAAACCTTACATTGCAAATGTTCCAAATTTTCCTGAAGAAAATGTAAATTTCAAAGATATTTCCCCACTATTAGCAAATGGCGAAGCTCTTAATTATTGTGTTATGAAAATGGTTGAAGTTTCAAAAGATGCTGATGTTATTTTAGGTCCTGATGCAAGAGGTTTTTTGTTTGGTACTCCAGTTGCAGCAATTCTTTCTAAACCTTTTATTATGGTAAGAAAAGAGAAAAAATTACCAGGTAAAGTTATTCAAAAAGAATACACACTAGAATATGGTAAAAAGAATATTTTGGAAATTCAAGCTAATAGAATTCAACCTGGACAAAAAGTAATTATTATAGATGATGTTCTTGCGACGGGCGGAACAATGAGAGCTATTGTCGATCTTGTTAAATCACAAGGTGGTATTGTTCTTAAAATTATTTTTTTATTAGAATTGGTTGAATTAAAAGGTGCCGATAAATTTAAAGGAATTGATATAGTTTCATTAATTAAAATGTAATTGAAAGGTTTTATGAAAATTTACAAAAAATATAATGACATTCCGTTAAAGTATAGATTTGATTTAGACTATTTATTGGAAGGTCACAAAATTGAGGATTTAATTCAGAAATACTTTAAATTATTAGAGATAAAGATTATCGAAAAGGATTCTAAATATGAGTCTCCCGAGGCATATTTAAAACATTTGAAAAAGAGCGAGAATACTTCAATATTAGCTAACAAAATATATAACTATATTAGTAATAATATTAGTGTTAATGTTGTGTCGCCTGAATTTCATAAATTACAAGATGATTTGGAATTCAAACTATTTGAATTCAATAAAAGATTGGGCTCGGAAACTAATAGATTTTTTATTCATGAAGAAAAATTAAGAGAGTGAGTAAAATTACCTTCATTCAAAAATTATAAGAAAGATATTCTCTTTGTTCTCGATGGTAAAAAACACAAACTTCCAGATGAAATTGAGGAATTTATTAAAAAAATTTCTAGAGCAGAAATTAGTGCTTCAGATGTTTTTAGTATTCTATATAATTCTGAGTTAAATTATAAGGAAGCGATTTCAAAAAGTGGTAAAAAAATAAAAATATCACTTGCTAATCGTACATCACTTTTAAAATCTAATGATGAATCTATTCGTAAATCAACATACATTAACTGGAATGATGCTTATTTACAACATAAAGGAACTTTTTCGAATCTTTTATATCAACATATTAAGAATATTTCGGCATGATCTCTTGAAAGAAAATATGATTCAAGTGTAACTGCGCTTATTGATGAAGATCAAGTAGATACAAAATTATTAGAAACTCTATATAATTCAGTTCAAAAAAATAATCATAACTTTCAAAGATTTCTTAAATTAAAAAAAGAATTTTTTGCGATCAAATTTAAAAAACCTATGAAAGAATGAGATACTATGTTACCTTTAGTAAATGTCGAAGTTGATTATTCTATTGAACAAATGCAAAAAGAAGTTCATGCTGCATTAAAACCCTTGGGTAAAGAATATCATGATAAAGTTAAAGAAATGTTTAGTAACAGATGAATTGATTATGTCCCTGTAGACAATAAAAGATCAGGGGCTTATTCAATTGGAGGTTCTTATGGTTTGGACAAAAAGTACATTCTTATGAATTTCGATGGAAGCATTCGCTCGGTTTCAACATTAGCTCATGAAATAGGTCACTCAATGCATTCTTATTTTTCCGATAATGAACAACCTATTAACTTAGCTTCATACCCAATTTTTCTCGCAGAAATTGCTTCGATATTCAATGAATTAATGTTACAAGATCATTTGATTAATAACACCAAAGATGAGAAACTAAAATTTCATCTATTATCAGAAGCAATTGAAGATTTTGAAGGTACGGTTAGAAGACAAACAATGTGATCTAATTATGAATATGATTTATATAACTTAATTGATCAAGGAAAATCAATTTCTACATTCGATGCTATGAAAGAAGTTTATGCCAAAAATGCCAAAAAATATGAATTAAAAAAGAATCAAAAATTTGACAAGGATAGTAAATTAATTGCAGCTGTTATTGTTCCGCATTTTTATTATGATTTTTATGTTTATAAATATGCAATTGGCTTCATAGTAGCTAACGCTTTTTTCCAAAAATATAAGAATGGCGGTAAAGCTGAATTAGAAACTTATATTAACAAATTTTTGAAAGCGGGTGCTAGAGATTGACCGGTTAAAATTTTAAAAGATGCAGGCATAGATCTTTATAATACTAGTATTTATGATCAAGCATTCGATATCCTTAAATTGAAAATTGATGAGTATGAGAAAATTGGACGAAAAATTTTCAAAAAAAGATAAATTATATATTTATATAAGTCAGTATATAGTACTGATTTTTTAAATGCTAGAAACATACAAGATAATATCTTTTTTATAAGGAAATGAGAGTGTTTTAATATATAATTAAGAAGTTCCTAGATTTTAAAAATCTATGAATTTCAAATAATGAATTGTCTTAACTTAAAATAATTATAAAATTTAATACATTCTTTTTAATTTTAATTTTGAAATCTAAGAATAAATAATAAATAAAGTAGGAGGGGATTTCCATTCATATGAAGATTTTTGATGTAGCTATCATTGGCGGTGGTATTATAGGTGGAGTTATTTCATATGAACTGTCTAAATACAAATTAGATCAAGTTGTTTTTGAAAAAAATCCTATTCTAGCAGATGAAACTACTAGAGCAAATTCTGGAGCAATCCATGGCGGATTTGATCCAGAATCTGAAAAATTAGAAGCTAGATTAAATGTTTTAGGTAATAAATTATGAAGCACTAAAATTTTTAAGGATCTTGAATTTCCAAAAGTTAAAATAGACAGTTTGGTCGTTGCTTTTAATAAAGAAGAAGAAAAGCACCTACAAATGCTATATGATCGTGGATTAGTTAATAAAGTTCCAAAAGAAGCTTTAGAAATTATTTCGCATGAAGAAATCATAAAAAGAGAACCTCATATAAATCCTAAAGTTACAAAAGCACTAGTTTGTTCTAGTTCATGAGCTATAGATCCAGTTGCTGCTACAAAAGCATTTTTTGGCGTTTCAGAAAATAACGGAACAACAATTATGAGAAATTCTAATGTTACTGCCATTAAGTACATTGAAAATAAAAAAGATGAAAATAAAAATCATTTTGAAATTACTATTAATAATAAAGACAAGTACTATGCTAAAAATATTATTAATGCTGCAGGTCACTATGCAGATACGATTGCTGAAATAGCTGGGTATCCAGATTTTAAGCAAAAAACTCGTCGTGGCGAATATATTATTCTTTCTAGAAGCGAAAGAAATAAAATCAATTCAATTATCTTTATGGTTCCAACAATCCATGGAAAAGGAGTTATTGTTGCTCCTATGTTAGATGGTAATGTATTGGTTGGACCAACCGCTGAAGAGAATGTTCCGAAAACAGATACAAGAGTAGTCACAAGAGAAAAATTTGATTTTATCAAAAAAATCGGAAGTAATTTAGTTCCAGGATTAAATTTCGAAGAAGTAGTTATGACAATAGCTGGTTCTAGACCAATTGATATTGAAACAAATGATTTTGTTATTCGATATGCAAAAGATAATAATAAATTTATCAATGCTGCGGGTATGCAATCACCGGCAATAGCTTCAGCACCAGCTATAGCTATAGAAGTTGCCGATTTACTAAAGAAAAATGGTACAAAACTTGTAAAAAACCCTTCATTCAAAGGCAAATACAAAGTTATGTATTAATTCTCTATTAAAAAATATTAATTCACAAAAATAAGGAGAAAATAAATGACAGAAAAATATATACTTACACTTGATTCTGGAACTACATCGTGTAGATCTTTAGTAATTAATAAAAAAGGTGAAGTTCTAGCAACATCACAAATAGGAATCACTCAATACTATCCACAAAGTGGATGAGTTGAACATGATCCATTAGAAATTTGAAATGCTCAACTTTCTACAATGCAATCTGCAAAAAATAAAAGTAAATTAAAAACTCATGATTTTGCTGCGATCGGAATTACTAATCAACGTGAAACAATTGTTGTTTGAAGTAAAAAAAGTGGTATGCCTATTTACAACGCAATTGTTTGGCAAGATGGAAGAACAACTGATTACTGTAATGAATTAATTGATAAAGGTTATTCAGAAATGATTATCAAAAAAACAGGTTTAATTTTAAACCCATATTTTAGTGGAACAAAATTAAGATGAATTTTGAAAAATGTACCTGAAGCTAAAGATAAATTGAAAGATGGTGATTTACTTGCCGGAACTATCGATACATGATTGCTATGAAAACTTACAGGTGGCAAATCGTTTGTAACTGATGTTTCAAATGCTTCCAGAACCATGCTTTATAATATTGAAAAAATGGATTGAGATCAAGAAATTTTGGATTTATTAGAAATACCTCGTTCAATTTTACCAAAAGTACAACCATCAAGTAGTTTATTTGGAGAAGCAGTACCAACATTATTTTCAATTAATGCTAAAGGTATAATTCCAATAACAGGAATGATTGGAGATCAACAATCGGCTTTATTTGGTCAACTATGTGTTGAATCAGGTATGATAAAAAATACCTATGGAACAGGATGTTTTGTTCTTGTTAATACAGGAAATAAATTAATTTATAGTAAAAATAAATTACTAACAACTGTGGCTTGACAAATTGGAGATGAAAAACCTCAATATGCACTAGAGGGATCTGTGTTTGTTGCTGGAGCAGCTTTAACTTGATTAAGAGATTCACTTAAAGTTCTTTACAATTCATCACAAGTTGAATCTTATATAAATTTAGTTGATCCTAAAGATGGACAAAGAGTTTATGTTGTTCCTTCATTTACAGGATTAGGTGCTCCATATTGAGATGCAAAATCTCGTGGAGCAATCTTTGGACTTGAAAGAGGAACAAATAGAGAACATATTGTAAAAGCAGCTGTAGAATCTATTGCGTACCAAACAAATGATTTGATTAGTTCAATGTCTAAAGATTTAGGTATCAAAATTAAACAAATGAAAGTCGACGGTGGTGCAAGTAAATCTGATTATTTAATGCAATTCCAAGCTTCAATTTCTGACATTAATGTTTCAAAACCAAAAAATATTGAAACTACAGCGATGGGAGCAGCTTATATGGCTGGTCTACAAGTTAAATACTGAAAAGATATTGCTGAAATTAAAAAAATCGCGGTTATTGACAAAGAATTTAAGTCAAATATTGATGTAAAAGAACGTGAAAAACTAGTTCATGGTTGAAATGAAGCTGTTAAAAGAACATTTAATTGAACAGATGATATTAATAAATAAATATTTAAAATTAAATATTAAAAAAGAAAGAGGTTAATATGGGTGATTTAAGTATCACTCAATTGTTCCAATATGGAGCAAGTGAGTTAGTCGGGACGCTCTTACTTATATTATTAGGTAATGGTGTCGTTGCGACATGTGTACTAAATGGTACAAAAGGAAAAGCGAGTGGTTGATTAACAATCACTTTCGGATGATTTGCTGCTATTTTCGTTTCAGTAATGGTAGCAAAACAAATAGGATCATATTCACACGAAAGTCTTCCTACAGCTTTATTGAATCCAGTATTTGTAATTACAAATATGATGATATATGCTAAAGACAGTACTGCTGGATTGCCGTTTGCTGCAGGAATGATTGCAATTCTATTCCAAATAATAGGAGCTGCTCTTGGTCAGATATTAGTATGATTAACATTTAAAAAACACTATGATGCAACAGAAGATTCAGGAGCAATCTTAGCAACCTTTTCAACAGGACCAGCTATAAGATCAATTCCTTGAAACTTTGTTACAGAAGTTATTGCTACAATGGTATTAGTGTTTGCAGTATCTTCGATTGGAGTAGTAGGAGAAACAACATCTGGAAATCCAGTTAATGCTGAGGCATCATTCTATGTGGGACTAATTGTGTTTTCAATTGGTATTTCATTAGGATCTGCAACAGGATATTCTTTAAATCCATTTAGAGATTTAATTCCAAGAATTGTGCATCAATTACTACCTTTAAAAAACAAAGGAAGTTCAGATTGATCATATGCATTGGTACCAACAGTGGGACCAATTGTTGGGGGAATATTAGGAGTTCTAGCTGCTCCAGGTTTATTCTACTAATAGAAAACAAATTTGAAGTTATAAAAAAAGTTGACATTCATTGTCAACTTTTTTATTATGTTAAAATCATTTAATTGCTATCAACTAATTCAATAATTTTTTTTGCAATAGCATTACTATTGTTATCACCAATTTTTGGTTCTAATACTTTAGTTAAATCATAAGTTGAGTTTTTCAATGGGAATCCGTATTTACCAGCTTTTTGTAGCATTTCCAAATCATTTCCAGAATCACCAAATGTTACAATATTTTCATGTCTAATATTCAAATGGTCTGCAAGATATTGTAAGGAAGTTCATTTCGAAATATTTAAAGGATTAATATCAATAAAAGTTCCATTTGTTAGAAACACATTATTTGTTTTCCCAAACATTTTTTGAATTTCTCCCAGGTGTTTTTTACATAGTTCTTCGGTTCCAAGAAGTGAAAGTTGAGTGACTCACTCTCCATTTTCAAGTGTTTTAGCATTAGGATTAGATTCTAGAAATTTCATAAATTTTAAATTAAGTTCTTCAGTTATGGCGTTGCTATTTTCGTATCTAACAGCAGGATAAATGTAGGTCGTTTTATCTGTATGCATTGTTAAAGTAAAATTATTTTTTTTGGCAAAATTAAACATTTCGATATAACTTATAGGTGCTATAGATTTTAAATAAATTATCTTATTGTTTTTAAGATCTTTTATTAATGAACCATTGTTGCAAATCAAATAACTAACTCTTGGCATCATTTCTAATAGTGGTTTTGCTCTAGATAAGGATCTTCCAGTGGCAATTACA
>JBOGBM010000055.1:0-3026 GCA_051656205.1 Metamycoplasmataceae bacterium | reverse complement strand
AACATTAAAAATAAAAAGTATTATAATGTAATAACAAAATATTTAAAAAGGATTTTATGCACGATTACAAAGATAATTTTAGTAACGCCATTGAATTCGCAGTAAAAAAAACTAATCTTGCATGATGAAAACTTATATTTTTAGGAATAATGGGCTGTATTTATGTTGGAATCGCTTATATAGCATTTATTGCAATTCTAGCAGGAACACAAGATAAAGATGTTTTTGCTGATGGATGAAAAGAAAATTTATTAGAAAATAATATTGCCCCAAATATTGATATTAAAGGATGGCCATTAGTGGTTGCTGGAGCAATATTTCCCGTAGGTCTTTTATTAATTGTTTTTTTAGGTGGATCACTATTTACATCAGATAATTTAACTTCAATTGCAATTCTAACTCAAAAAGTTAAAGTGTCGCCTGTAGTAATAAAATGAGCATTAACATTATTCGGAAATCTTCTTGGTGCTTTCATAATTGCAGGTGTTGCGAGAGGTGCTAATATCTTTGATGACAAGCAATTGTTTATCTTGCAACAAATTATTGCTAAGAAAGTTAATATTGAATGATGACAAGCATTTTTCTCTGGTATCTTGTGTAACATTTTGGTTGCTGGAACTGTTTGGTCAACTATGGCTACAAAACATTCAATTGCTAAAATATTTTTAATATATTTCCCTATTTGATTATTTGCGATCGTTGGATTCCAACATGTAACTGCAAATTCAATTCTGTTTGCCTTTGGTTGAGCTCATCTTGATAATCCAATATTTCAAACAATTGGTCAAGGTGTATTTGATGTCCCAATATCATTAACAGATTGAACCATTAGAAGTATAGTTGTAAATATGCTTCCTGCAATGTGTGGTAATTGAATATCAGGTGCGATTTTATTACCCTTCGTTTACTTCTGATTAAGTGATCAACATAAAGTGATTAAGTCTAATAAAGCAAAAGCGAAAGAAAAACTTAACAAAAAAGAAGAAGAAATTAATATTGAAGAACAAAATACTAATACCTTTAATACTTTTGTTAATCGACCAGTAAGACCAAAACAAAATTATGATAATTTGGATGAAACGAGGCATGTAAGACTTTTCCCTGAGGATATTCCGAATTATGATGAGTTATATAATAATCAAGAGGATACATATCCAGCAGATGTACTAGTAAGAACAAATGAAACCAATTTTGATGATCCGTTAGATGATGAATACTATTATGAAGATGAATACTATGATGAGTATGAGGACGATGGTGGTTATTATAAATTATAATCCTTCTCTCATTCAGAATTAAAAATAGCAACACTATTTATTGCTATTTTTAATTTTGTTTTTTCCACTTGAAAAACCTCAACAATTTCATCAATTTCAAAAAAACAATATAAATGCAAATGAGCTAAATCAAAATATTTACTTGTATAACTTGTTCACTCAAAATCAATAAGATGAATATTTTTTTGTTCGTCGACAATTATGTTTTTTCTTCTTAAATCTCCATGAGAAAGCACTATCTCGCTGTCACTATAATAGTCATTATCATCAAATTTAAAAGAAGAGATTCCATTAATTGTTAAATTTCAATGTTTTGTAAGAATATTTTTAATTTTAATAAGAAACTCTAAACTATTAGTATCAAGTTCATTGCCATTTATTCATTTTTTAATCATGACATATTTATCAATATAGATTATATCTTTTGAGTTTTGTAACAATTTTAATTCATTATTGTGATTTACTATTTCGTTTTTAGATATTCTCACTTGAACTAATTCATCAAACAAAAACCCTTTATATGTTTTGTTGTGATAACCATCATAAAATAATTCTAGGTTACTAATATTTTTTTCTTTAAGAATTTTCTTAATCATAAATAATTGATATACTATAAATCAATGTTCTTCGCATACTTAGCATTATCTTCAATGAATTGTCTTCTTGGTGCAACATCATCACCCATAAGTGTTGAAAATACTAAATCTGCATTTGCAGCATCATTAATCTGAACCTGTAGCATTTTTCTTGATGTTGGATCCATTGTTGTTTCTCATAACTGATCAGGATTCATTTCTCCAAGTCCTTTATATCTTTGAATATTTATTTTAACATTAGGATCTTTTTCTTCTATTGCTTTAACAATTTCATCCTTTTGCTCTTCATTATAAGAATATTGGAAACTTTTACCTGTTGAGATCTTAAAAAGAGGTGGCTGAGCAATATATACAAAACCATATTCAATTAATGGTCTCATATAACGATAAAGAAATGTTAACAATAATGTTCTAATGTGAGATCCATCAACATCAGCATCCGTCATTATTATTACTTTGTGATATCTTAATTTATTAACATTAATTTCGCTACCGACTCCAGTCCCTAAAGCGGTGATTATTGACATGATTTCCGTGTTTTCAAATACTTTATCAATTCTAGCTTTTTCAGAATTAATTATTTTCCCTCTTAATGGTAATATTGCTTGTGTTTCTCTATCACGACCCATTTTAGCTGAACCTCCAGCTGAATCCCCTTCAACAATATAAATTTCAGAAATTTCCGCATTTTTAGATGAACAATCAGCCAATTTACCAGGTAGTGAAGTGATATCGAATATCGTTTTTCTTCTTGTGGCTTCTCTAGCATTTGTTGCAGCAAACCGAGCTCTTTGTGCAAGCAATGTTTTATCAACAATCATTTTAGCTTGACCGGGATTCTCAGCAAGAAATTTTTCTAATTGAATTGAAAGCACCTTATTAGTTGCCATTCTAGCATCTTTATTTCCAAGCTTACTTTTTGTTTGACCTTCAAAAATAGGTTCAATATGTTTAATAGAAATAATAGCTGTTAAACCTTCACGAACATCTTCCCTAGTTAATTTTTCATCTTCATTTTTAAAAAGTTTGTTTGCTCCTGCATAGTTATTCAATATTCTAGTTAAAGAATCAGTAAAACCCTGCTCATGTGTTCCACCTTCAATTGTTGAAATGTTATTAGCATACGAAATTACATTGCTTTGGTATCCATGAT
>JBOGBM010000054.1:0-1721 GCA_051656205.1 Metamycoplasmataceae bacterium | reverse complement strand
TCATCGAATCAATAAGAAACACACATAACGACAGTAACATTTCTGCTGAAGAGTGAGCTTCAAGAATTAATGATGCTAATAATCAAGATGATAAATTAACTATTTTAAATGATTTGTTAGCAATATATAATCTAGCCGGCACACCTATCGGGTCTTTAATTCCAGAGTTGTCTATTGGTTTTAGTTTTGAAATTGGAACAGCAACCAACATTACCTTACCTTCCGAAAATACAAATGGAGTTCGTATTGATATTCGCGTAATTGACGATCAAGATGGTAAAAAATTGGAAACTTCACTAACCATTACTGGGTTTAATAAATTCGAAGATACTCCTCTTGAAAAAGAAGCTAAGAAATTTAATATTACTCTCGAAACAGTTCAACCAACATTATCTATGAATGAAGCAAAAGGAAAATTTAAAACAAATGATGATTCGGGAAATAGAACATCATTAGAAGAACTTGTGTCTGCAGAAAATCTTCCACTTTTATCTGACGGATATACTTTTAGAGTTTTAGGAATCAATAATGATTTATCAACTTCAACTGATCTTAAAGTAGTACTTCTTGTTTCTGATGGATCTGAAACAATAAGTACCTTACTAACTATTAATGGATTTACAAACTAATTCATTATAATGTTTTTCAATAATCCAATCTTATTCAAAATCAAGTCTTTAAATCAAGTCTTGATTTTTTTATTACACAAACATATCAAAATTAAAATTAATTAAAATATTGTATAATTAGCAATATATAAATATATAAATTTTAAAAATAGATATATCATAAATAATAATGAATGTAAAAAAGGGATAAAATATGAATAAAAAATTATTGTTAGGTTTAGGAGCAACATTGCTACCAATGCTTCCATTTGTTGCTGTAGTATCATGTTCTTCAACAGACAAAGTAACTATTGATACAGAAGTTAAAAAATTCGAAATTTCAGTAAAAACAACCAATAAAGACTTAATGGCATCAGAGGCAGCTAGTAATATTAATAATGCTGCTGATGAAAACGCAAAGCTTAATGTCCTAAAAGCTCTAGTGGAATCATTACCTTCATTAGATAAAACGTTTGATTTTGCAGTCAAATCTGCTACTCCAGATTCAACATTAGATACAACATTAAATGTTTTAATTACTGTTTTTGAAGTTAATAATAAGACAAACGCTCAAGATGTAACTTATAAAATTACTGACTTTCAGTCACGTTTAGATGTAGAAGCTAGAAAATTTGAAACTTCGGTTGAAACGAAAGATAAGAATATTCTAGTGACTGATGCAGTAGATTCGATAAATGTAGCGATAGATCCCACTGCCAAACTTGATGCACTAAAAGTTTTGGCAGATGTCCCAACTCTAAGCCAGGGTTTTGATTTCCTTGTTGGTTCTGCAATGCCTAATACAATTGCTCCAAACACTATTGAAGTGTCTATTGAAGTTTTTGAAGTAGGTACCTCAAACAAGAAAATAGTTATTTATTTAATTACTGGTTTTAAACTTCCTTAAACATTTGTTCGTTGAATCTATAGATTTTATCTTTTAAAAATACATTGTTATAAGAACAGTTGTTAAACTTATCAATCAGAAATATTAAATCTTTTATTTTGTTTAATAAGCTTGTAGTCTAAATTTAATCCTTAAGATTAATGGTATATTAAAAATATAAGAATCATCATTAAAATAATTATTATTTCATGGTATTTCTAAATAAA
>JBOGBM010000053.1:0-2685 GCA_051656205.1 Metamycoplasmataceae bacterium | reverse complement strand
CCTAGCATTGACTGAGTAAAATCAGCTCCAGTAAATAATTTCGAAACTACTGCTCAAGTTTTGTAGTTGTCATTTTCAATATCGCTTGGTTTGATATCGGTTGGAACAGTAGCCGCTTTATTAATTACATAATTAATTGGAATTATAAATTGATTAGAATCAAGAGTTCCCACACCATTTATGGCATAACCAGGTTTTGTTTCTAGTGTAACAATACGTGGTTGATTACCACTCATTGGTGCCATTGTAACAACAACAGCTTCATCAAGAAGTTCTTCAGTAACTACTGCAGTGTCAAATTCAAATAGCTTTTGCAATGTTGCATAACTTTTGAATGCTTCATTATCCACATCACTTGCCTTTATTTCATTAGGAGTAAGAGTTCTAGCTGTTATTTCCATATTTACTGCTGATAATATAAATGAAGCAGATGTAAGAGTTTTTTGACCATTTATTAAATAACCTTCATTAGCAGTTAATGTGATAGTGTAACTATCTACCATAGGACCTTCTATTGACACTGTTAAATTTCCCAAATTACTTGCAGTTACTCCATCAAATACTTTTTCAAGAGTTGTTAATGTTTTATATTCTTCACCTTCAATATCTTGTTGTAACAATGTTGGATCAGTTTTAGGTGTTATTTCCATATTTATTGATAATTTAAAAGTCGCAGATCTAAGAGTTGTTTGTCCACCTATTGTATATCCTTCATTAGCCTTTAAAACAATAACATACTCGTCAACATTCACAGTCTCTTTTGTTACTGTTACGTTTGCTAAATCACTTGCAGTTATTCCAGTAAATAATTTTTGAAGTGTTGCAAGACTTTTATAATTATCACCATCAAGATCATTCTCTGATACTTCTGGATTATTTTTAATTGTTATTTTCAAGTCAACGTTTTCTTCTGTTGTACCACAAGAAGCAACTACTGCAAGGGGAACTAATATTCCACCTGTACTCATAATTCCTAACGCTAGTTTTTTTAAGTTACTTATCACATTTACCCCTATCTTTTGATTTATGTAATTTTCTTTTCATTAATTTAGTTAAATTTAAGCATTAATTTAACTCAACTAGATTAATTCAATATAATTATATCTTACTTTCGAAAAAATGACTTTTTATTAATAATTTTATAAATTATTAAATAAATGACAAATAATGGGTATTTTTACTATGTTTTTTATGAAATTAGATTGATTAATTATTAATTTATTAATAAATATAAACATTTTATCCTTCAAAAATGATTGATAAAAAATAAAATCTATTTAATCATATTTTGACATTTCAATTTATCTATAAACTCTCATTAAGGTTGAGGAACAAAAGACACTGATGCTACTGATTTTTGTGTATTATTATTAACTTTAAAGAGATATCCTTCTATAGCTCGTAATGTAATCATTCTCTGGCCACCTCCCTCAAAAATCTCTACATCCATTTTATCTAAATCTTCCTCAGTAACATTATTAAATAGTTTACTTAAAGTATTAACGGTTTTTAAATTTACTTCACTTACATCATTTAAAGTCGGGATCTCTATCAAAGCCTCTCTTGGAGTGATATTAATAAGTAGATCGACTTTAAATTCTATAGATGTAATTTCTCTTCCATCTAAAAATAAATTGTTATCATTAGCTCTTAAAGTAATTGTATAAAATCCATCTAATAAAGGATTTAATCTTACAGTCAAATCATTATCAATCATTTCTGGTGTAATGTCCTCAAAAAAATTATTAACTGTTTTGAAGGAACTTAAATTTTGGTTAATATCATCTTCATTTAATTTAGCAAGCTGATCAGTTCTTGGAGTTCCAAGTATTCACTTTTTTAATGAGAATATTTCAGATTGAATACTTCTTTCCTCATCATTAATAATGTAACCAGGTTTTGCAGTAAGGGTAATAGAATCACCATCACCAATAACTTCATTAAAGGTAACAATTAAACCGTTATCAATTATTTCTTGCTCAAAGTTAATGTGGAATATTTTTCTTAGTGTTTTCAAAGTTTCTAAATTTCCAGGAAGAATATCAAACGTTGAAATTTCTTCAATAATAGGATTAATGTTACTAATTTCAATATTAGTAGCAATATTAAATGGAAGTGATTCGTGTGTCTCCTGACCATTAATTTTAATATCAGTCGATTTCGAAGTTAGTATAATCTTATATTCAATACCACTAATATGATCATATTCAACTTTTATTTTATTATCAATTTCAATTTCAGTTAATGTTCCTAAATTAAATAATTTATTTAAGAATGCTGAAGTTTTAATGTATGTAGCATCTTCAAGTCTTGTTAAGGTAATATCAGTAGGAATGATTGTTTTGTTTGTAATAATAAGATTCATGGATAAGAGTTCAAAGGTAACGGATTTAAGACTTCTTTGCCCCTCTATTAAATAACCATCTTTTGCTGTCAATGTGATGGTATATTTATCATCAATAGGCTCATCTTTTGTTACTATTAAATTTTCTAAATTACTTGCAGTTATTCCATTAAACAATTTTTGAAGTGTTTCCAATGTTTTATATTGTTCATCATCAATATCTTTTTCTGTAACTATTGGATCATCTTTAGCTGTTATTTTTAAGTCAATATTTTCGTCTGTTGTACCACAAGAAGCCACTACTGCAAGAGGAACTAATATTCCGCCTGTACTCATAATCC
>JBOGBM010000052.1:0-4041 GCA_051656205.1 Metamycoplasmataceae bacterium | reverse complement strand
AAACTTTCAGGTGGACAAAAACAAAGATTAAATGTTTTTATCTCATTAATTAATAATCCTAAAGTTTTATTTCTAGATGAATTTACCACAGGGCTTGATATTGCAATTAAAACAAATATTCAAAACTTTATTATTCAATATTGTAATCAAAATAACACATCATTAGTCTTAATTTCTCATGATATCGATGCAATAACAGAAATGGTTGAAAGAATTATTGTATTAGCTGAACATGAACTTAAAATTGATTTAACTGCTGAAGAAGTTGTTAATGAATTTGGTAGTGTTTCGAAGATGCTTAAAAAATATATTGCCTACTAGTTTTATATAAATATAATTAATAAATAAAGCACCTAATGAGGTGCTTTTATTTTTCTTAAACTTTTATTATATTATTTAACTAATTCAAGGATTGCCATTTTAGTGGCATCACCTTGACGTGCTGGTAATTTAATAATTCTTGTATAACCACCTTGACGGTCTTTATATTTAGGAGCAACAGTTTCAAATAAATATTTTAAAGCTGGAACACCATCTTTAGTTTTAACATCTCTTAAAAATGCTGCTGCTGCTCTTCTAGAACTTAAAGTATTAATTTTACCTTTAGTGATCATTTTTTCAACATGTCTTCTAACTTCTTTTGCTCTTGTTTCAGTTGTTGTAATTCTTCCATAAACAATAACATCAGTTGCTAGCGAACGTATTACTTGTTTCCTTCAAGTTGCATTTCTTCTAAAAAGTTGATGTGGATTAGCCATTATTCATCTCCTTTATTTAGAATAATTTTTAATTCTTCTAATTTAGCAACAATTTCATTTACTGATTTTTCACCAATTGAATTAATATTTTTCAATTCTGATTCTGACAATGAAATTAATTCTGATACTTTAGAAATCTTAGCTCTTCTAAGTCCATTTGTTGAACGAACTGTTAAATCTAAATCATCAATAGTCATTGATTCGAATTTTGAATCTTCTTTCTTTGGAGATTCATCTTCAAAAATATTATTTAAATCAAGATTTTTAACATCACCAATGATTTGCATATGAGCAATCATAATTTCTCCTGCTTGTGAAAGAGCAGTTTTGGCATCGATTGCTCCATTTGTTTCGATACAAATTTCCAATTTTTCCTGAACTGCATATGAAGGAGTATTTAATTCTTCAACACTTGTTGATACTCTTACAATTGGAGAAAAATTAGAGTCCATTGCGATAAATGATCCATTCTTAATTTTTGAATCTATTTTAGAAATATTTTCTTTAATGATTGTTTTATTGTAATCTGAATCATAATAACCTCTATCAGCTCTTAAAAACAATTCAAATTCTAATGCACCTTTTTTCGCAACATTAGCGATTACCATATCACTCATTGAACTTGTTGCTAATTCTAATTCAGAAGGAATTTCTAAATCACTAACCTTAACAGGACCTTCAATATCGTTTTTATAGTGTATTTTAATGATTGTATCATCACCGAAAACTTCAGGGTTATATTTAAACTTTATTTGAGATAAGTTTGATAAAAATGTTATAACATCAACATCAACTCCAATTATTGGCGCGTATTCATGCGAAATTCCACTAATTTTTGCTACAAATGATGAAACTCCATAAATAGATGAAAGCAGAATTCTTCTGATTGATGTTCCTAAAGTATTTGCCATTCCTCTTTCAAGAGGTTGAATAACGAACATTGTGTTATTTTCCGAAATCTTTTTTGATTTGATTTCATTGTAATTAATTTTAGCTATTTTAGGCATTATGCTCTCCTTCTTTTTAAAATTTTCTTAGGTGGTCTTGTTCCATTATGAGGAATCGGAGTAACATCTTCAATACCTTTAATAGTAATCCCAGAAACTTCTATTTGTTTACGAGCTGCATCTTTTCCAGGACCAATCCCTTTAAGTTTTACATCTACTTCTTTGATTCCGAATTTCTTTGCCTCTTCTGCTGCTGCCGCTGCTGCTAAACCTGCTGCATAAGGGGTTTTCTTTTTAGTACCTTTATAACCTATTGCACCTGATGATGATCAAGCGAAAACATTTCCTTGCTCGTCTGCAAAAGTTACAATTGTATTTTGGTGAGTTGAGTGAATGTGAGCAACACCACTAACAATAACTCTTTTTTTAGTCTTTTTAGCCATATCTACATCCCCCTACTTCTTCTTACCTGTCGGACTATTTCTTGGTCCTTTTCTAGTACGGGCATTCTTTTGAGTTACTTGTCCTCTAACAGGTAGTCCTTTTCTGTGACGAATTCCTCGATAAGATTTAATTTCCATTAAACGCTTAATGTTAATTCCTACTTCTCTTCTTAAATCACCTTCAGTCATATATTGACTTGCAACTTTTCTTATTGCACTTAACTGCTCTTCAGTTAGTGCTGAAACTTTAATGTTTTCATCGATATTAGTCTCTGCTAATATTTTTTTAGATAAACTTTTTCCAATTCCAAAAATGTATGTTAATGATATAACAACACGTTTATTATTTGGAATTTCAACGTTTAATATTCTAGCCATTAATTAACCTTGTCTTTGTTTGTGTTTTGGTTGGATACAAATAGCACGAACAACTCCCCTTCTTTTTATTATTTTACAATCTTTACACATTGTTTTTACTGATGCTCTTACTTTCATCTTTCTCCTTGATTATTTATGCCTAAAAACAATTCTGCCTTGAGTTCAATCATAAGGACTGATCTCGACATCAACAGTATCTCCTGGAAGAATTCTGATTTGATGAATTCTCATTTTTCCTGATACTCTTGCTTTAATTTTTAAGTTGTTTTCGCATTCAACTTCATATTCGGTTGTGGAAAAACATTTTGTTACTTTGCCCACCATTTTTAACGCTTCATTTGCCATATTTGTATTTAATTCAAGATTACCAAAAACCAATGAATTAATTCCTTTCTATTTTGATGAATTTTAGATAATTTTAATAATTTTCTAAATCACGTTATTCAATTATTTTGTGTTAATTTCTTTAAAAGCAATTGAGATTAATCTTTTAAAGAAATTCCTGGACTTATGATATAAGAAAAAGCAGATATATGCCAGGTTTTAAAGTTTTGTCGAAAATTATTATTTAAAATGTTTTTAATAACGTTTATATAAAAATGATATCAAATTTATTCAAAAAAATCAATACTTTTATCTTTTTTTATGTTAAAACAATTCCTTTACCATTTTTGATTAAAACTGTCTGTTCATAGTGACTTGATTTCATTTTATTAACTGCAATAACTGTTCAACGGTCTTTTAAAATTTTAATTTTTCGAGATTTTTGAAGAATCATTGGTTCGATACAAATAACCATATTATCTTTTAAAAGAATTCCTGTTCCTTTTTCGCCATCATTATTAACATAAGGTTCTTCATGAAGTGCTTTACCAATGCCGTGACCGCTAAATTCAACTGGTGTATAAACCTTTTGAGATTTAAGATATGAACCAATAGCAAAAGCAATATCACCCGTTTTTGCTCCTGGTTTAATTGCATTAAGACCTACATTAAAAGCTTCTTCAGCAACTCTAATTAAAAATAAATCTTCCTCACTAGCTTTTCCGACAGCTTTAGTAAATGCTGAATCAGAAAAGTAACCTTCATATATTGCTCCAACATCAATTGAAACTAAATCACCTTCAAGTAAAACTCTTTTCGAAGGAATACCATGAATTAATTCTTCATTAACCGAAGCACATATTGTTCCCTTAAAACCTTGATAATTTAGAAAGGCTGGTTTCGCTCCATATTTGATAATTTCATCGAAGGCTATTTTATCTAATTCTAAAAGCGAAACTCCAGGTTTTATGGCATCATAAATTGTCTTTTTAACCTTTTTTAAAATTGAACAAGATTTTTTAATTAATTCAATTTCTCTTTCACTTTTAATGTAAATCATTATTCATTGTACTTTTCTAATATTTTAGCAATAATATTTGTAACACCTGTATCAGAATTAATTTTAAAAAGCATTGATTTTGCAATATAGTAATCAATTAAAACCTTAGTTTGATCATTATATACTTGTAA
>JBOGBM010000051.1:0-3613 GCA_051656205.1 Metamycoplasmataceae bacterium | reverse complement strand
ATATAAAAATCATCCCTTTCCCCATTTCTGGAAATGAAGACCAAAAATATAAAAGAAGTATTGAAGTAGATATTTTATTAGATTGATTAAAAACTTTTACTTCCGATTCATTATTCAACTATTTTGAAAATAATAAATTCAAGACATCTTCATTAAAAATAAGATTCAAAAACTCTAATCTTGAAGAAATAGATTTTATATTTTTTTTACAATCACCTGAAAAAATAACTTTTATTTTAATTGAAGTTGAGAAAAGTTGATTTTCTTCAAATAAAGAAATTAAAGATTCAATTGATTTCAAAAAAAGAAAACTAGAGTACTTTATAGATTTAATAAATTTTAAGAATGAATCTATAAATGAAACGTTCGAAATTCTAGAAGTTGTTGTTATAAAAAAGGGAGATAAATTCTTCGTTAATGAATGTGGAAAAAAAGTTTTTGAAACTCTTAATACTAATGATATTATTTGAGATCCTAAAATTATAAGATCAAAATTATTATCTCTTTATAATAAATCAGTTCCTATCAGTAGATCAGCAAATAATATTTTTATGAACGATTATGAAGTTTACGATGTTGTAAAAGAAAAGTTATCTCATCTTATGGTTGATTTGTTAAAAAATGAATCTAACCCACAAGTTATTAAAATAAATGGTAATCCAGGCTCTGGGAAAACCCTTATCGCTTTATTGCTTTATAAAGAACTAATTGATAATGGCAAAAATGTAGGTCTGTATTTTCTCGCTCAAAATACTATTAAAGATTTCTCTTGAAATGAAACAACTCGAAAATATCAAGAAAACATTTTATTTGGCAACTTTGAATCTCAAGAATTTGATTGAAAACAATTTGCAAATTTTGATTACATAATAGTCGACGAGCAACAAAGATTATTAAAAAATCAATCGGTTAAATTTTTTAATAATCTTAAAAAGAATTGTAAAGTTATTTTAATAGGAGATGACAATCAAAAAATTAAGCCTGCTGAAAATGGTTTTAAAATTCCTAGAAAGATTTCTTCGTTATCAATATTTTTGGATTCAACATTTTTAAGATATTCAAAAAGTCATCTAAATTTTCTTAATGATTTAATCTTAAAAGGGCAATTATTACAGAAAATTTATCACAGTGAAATAAAATTTGACTTTGTACTTTCTAATGGTAGCAAGAACCAGATTTCTAATTATTCTAAAAATTTAGATAAGAATCTTTTGATTAAGAATTTCAAACCTTATAGTCAAAAACCCTCTAGCGATAATGATCTAGAAGTTGAACCTTCCACTTTTATGGGAGAAGAGTGTGATGTTGTCATATTTGATTTAAGTTCTTTGGAAGTTAAGAATAAAACAAAAACAACAATTACATTCAAATCAAGATTTAGCCCCACATCTCGAGCTAAAAATGATTTAGAAATAGATGATACATTAACCAAACAAGGTATTTATTGCGGTTTGACAAGAGCGACTCAGAGAATAATTATTATTGGAACTAAAGAAATGAGTATTTATTTTAAATATGCCTTTAGCCTTTTGAATAAGGTTAATAAATAATCCTGCAAGAGTTTGAAGTAAAATAATAATAAATAAGAGTATAATTTATATTAGATATGAGGTAATTATGAATATTAAAAAACGTAATGGTAAAATAGAAACACCTTTTAATGAAGTTCTATATAATGATTGTACTACTTGCAATATTTTAAATAATAAAAACCCTGCATGTGTTAAGTGTCTAAGAGGGTTTTAATATTATTATTTAGTTGGACAAATAAAAAAAACATTATTGAATGTTTCAATAATGTTTTTTATTTCAAATTTAATATTATAATCTTTTTAAATTATAGAGTGCTTGACATCACAAGCCCTGCATTAATACTGATAACTTCTGAAAGCTTATTGGTATCTGTAAAATTAACAGTCACTCTAAATAAATTGCCCAAACGCTCTACTTCGATTCCACTAACTGAATTTAAATTTTGAGTATTAGGTGCAGATTTTTTAATAATTGTTCCTAACTCTTCTTTTGTAGTGTAATTAAGAAGTTGTGCTTCAGTAATTGATGCTAAAACTGCTAAATCTAATTCATAATCTAAAGAACCAGTTTCAGATGGGAAGATAAAGGTGTTATTTAAAGATGCAGATGGAGCAAAAAACGTTGTGTCCATTGTTACATTTCTTTGTCCAGGAAGTAACTGGTCAAAAATATCACTTAATTTAAGTTCATAACCAACAAGTCCGCCCAAATTATTTAGATCTTTATCATTATTTAGTTTTGCTATTCTATCAAAAACTCCATAATCATCAAAATCCATGTCATTATCATTCTCTCCTAAAAAATACTCTTTTAAGTCTGAAATGTCAATTCCTGAATCATTTGTGCTTGCATCTTTAATCAACGTTTTTATTTGTTGAATTTCTGCTCAAGAACTCACAGTAGGTCTAACTGTTCAGTTAATTTCTTTTGTTAACATTTGTTCATTATCATTTGATTCCGATTCATAAGTAACATCTAACTTAGCTACTATATTTCCGCCATTTTTGCTAATACTTTTAACTTTTATTCTTTCTAATTCAATTTCCACAAGATTATTTTCAAACTCATAAATCTCATAAAAATCAGTTAAGATAAGGTCAAAATCTCTTTGTAATCCAGCAACTGTTAAACCGTTAAATAATTGATCAACAATTGCAGTTGCATTACGATTTAATTTTGGATCCAAAACATTTTCATGAGTTGTTGCTTCACGTGTTAAACCCTTTTGTTGCTTAACATCGTATTGTCTTTCGTTTAAATTTGGATTTGGGGTTTGAGTATCTGGTGTTGTTGAAGAACAAGAAACCATTGCTGCTATAGGAATAATCGCTAATGAAGCCCCTCCTAGTCCTAGTAATAATTTTTTCATTTTCTTTCTTTCCTCTATTTCACATTCACAAATAGATACTTTAATTTACATATAGATTATATCATTTAAATTTCATAAACATTAAATATTACTAAAGAGATAATGCTTATTCTTTAACATTAATATTTTTAGATATCATACTATATTAGTATAAAATTTATATTTAGACCACTTTTGAATTCACTAGTGTTAAAAGCAATAGAAAGAATTAAGTATGAGTAATGAAAACAACAAAATAATGATTGGTAATATTGATTGTACTAATTATCAGAGTAAATTTAATGTTAGAAGTATTACTCGTTATAAGAAGTTATATGCAATTCTAGAAGCTAAAGGTCATAGTATTGATAATTTTGAAGATTTAGACCATATTTTTAATCGTGATATCAAAATAAAGCTTGAAGTTCTAAAACATCTTTTTTATATTGAAAATAGATTAGCGGCTGAAATAGTTAATTTTTTACTCGCATCTGAAAAAAGTTTCATTGATTTAGTGTGAGGAGAAAATGAGTTCAAAAGAACTAATGATGATTGACTGAATGATAAGATCTGAAAAATGAATGTCGAAATCTTAAATATTAGAAGACATCATGATTTTGTCGATTTAACAACATTGGCAGATTTTCTTACATTTGGTAGCAAGATACATTTATGTGAAATTTTATGAAATTGTATCAAACTTCATAATAGCACTAAGGAGCTAAAACTTTC
>JBOGBM010000050.1:0-10538 GCA_051656205.1 Metamycoplasmataceae bacterium | reverse complement strand
ATAAAATAGAAGATTATTTACACAATAAATTTAATCTTGTTTTAAGTAATGAAAATAGTGAAGAAATAATATTAAAAAATATGAATACACTTGGAATATATGAAGGAAGTCCTGAACATGAAACATTTGTGAAGATTTCTACATTTATTGCTCAAAATGAAGAGAAAAAGAATTTATTTTTTGTTTATTATGACGGTAAATATGGAATAAGATTTAAATCTAATAATAAAAATTTAGTTTTCTTTGACGAAAATAATGCTGATAAGGTAAGTAAATTTGCATTCCTTTCCTTTATAAAAGAGAAATTACCAAAAACAAATAACTATGTTGTTTTCTATACTTTAGGAAAAGTAGATTTTGAAGAAAAACATGGTTTAAAGTCACACATTTTAGTTGTCAATAAAGATAATATGACAGAATGTTTATCACCCTTTTTCGATATAAAAATTAAATAGGATTGTTTTTGTTTTCTACATTTTGATAATTACTATATTGTTTTAAATTACTAGCTGCAAAAATTATTATTCCGATACTTCCTAATAAAAATAACGATAGAAGACCTCATAAAACTTTATTCTTATTTACCTCTTCATTTCGAAAATCTGTTGACACTATATATATGGAAGTAATAAGATTTAGAACAAAGGAAATTATTATAGGTCATCAATAGATAGTATGAAGTTCTTTATATACGTCAGTTGGTCCATATGCAACATATCATAAATCCCAAGCACTAAGAGGCGCAAAAATTAATCCACTTATTAAAGTTAAAATACCAATTAATAAAATGATTTTTATTTTTTTAAGATTCTTTTGGTTATTTATGATTTCTTTTTGTTCATTGGAAGATTCCATATTATATCCTAACTTCTAATTTTATTGCTTGAATTATTTTTTAATTTAATATAAACATAAACATAGTATTAGTCATTATATCAAACTATAGTATTATAAATTGTTATAATAAGTTAAATTTAATGTTATTCACTTACTTCACTTGCTTGAATTATGCTTGCATTATTACTCTCAATGTCTTTGTAGATAATTATCACAAAAATCATTTGTACAAACGACGAAGGGATTGATAAAAAAATTACAATCCGAAACCTACTTTGAAAAAATCAATTAAATTTTTTTAATTTGACATCTTGAGTAAAATTCTTATTGTAAAATAGTCTTAAACAAATGTTTTTGTTCTGTCAAAAAAAGATAGCATGAATCAAAATAGTAACTAACAAACAAGAAAAAATAATAAATTTTGGAGTAGATAAAAATTCAGTTTGTGACTCCTTACTATCATTAATAATTAAAAATATTGCTGTTATCGCTAAAGGAAGAGAAATTAGTGAACAAATACCCTTAGCAATAGATGTTTTTAAATATGTTTCTTTTTCTAATTGTCAAATTTCAAAATTTCTACCATCAGGAACAACTATAAAACCATTTTCTTTATTCATTTTTTTATATTTTCAACTTCTTTTTATGATATTAATTAATACTAATATTTGTATAGCTAAAACAGCGAACATAACAGAAAAAGTAAATATATCAAACATTAATTTCTCCTTGCTTTTTCTAATTTTTATTTATATTTATGATTATAATAATAAATATTAATCCTCTTAATTATTTTAAAAATGTCTTGATAGCTTATATATAAAGTCACTACTTAATTTTACAATTACTATTCTATTTCTGTTTCTGTTTTTATATAAGAAGTACTATTAATTTCGTCATTCGCGTTTGTTTTCATACTTTGGATTTTCTTAATTTTAATAATATTGATAATTGAAAAAATTATTAATCCAATTGATCCTAATAAAAATAATGACAATAATCCTCAAAAAATCTTACTATCGTTGCTTTCTTTTATCTTAAAATTTGATGCCAAAATATATAGCGCAGTCGGAATAGGTGGAGCCAATCAAAGTATTATAAAAGGTGTCATAATATAGTGGTCGATAAACAAACTAAGTTCATGCTCTCCAGAATGAGCAAGATTATTAGCAATAGCACCCAAAATTAAAAAAGTAATTCCACACAAAAAAGAGAATATACCTATCGTTAAAATTACTATTAATCTTTTATTAATTCTTTTAATTTCATCATTCATAATTATCCCATCAAGCAACAGTTTCCTTCTAATTATTATTGCTTAATCATTCAGAGAAAATAAACTAATATAACTTTAATAATCTTATCATATTAAATTAAATGTTATTGTTCTTATTAATATTAATAATTATTTCTTACTCACTACTTTCCTTATAATTTTCTTTATCATTTCAATAAGTTCTTTTTTGTTCAATTCATTAAATAATGCTGGTAATAAATAATGTCTAGATAAAGATAATATTACACCTATGTTATTTTCAGGCATAGGATTTAATTTGTCCTTTATGCTTAAAACATCTTCTTCAAGACTCTTTATCATCTCATCAATACTTATATAATCATAGTATTGTTTAGCAATTTCTGCAAATTCAAAGTATAAAGCATAATTAAATTCATTTTCTCAACCTTGAGCCCTAAAAACACCTGATTGAAAAAAACATTGAATATCGATTTTTTCAACTTTTATACAATATTCGAATATTTTTAAGTATTCATTTTTCTTATCAATTATGGAGTTATAAACAGCTAGTCTTCAAGAAATTTCACTTTTTCATCCACTAAAAATATTATTTATTTCTGGGATCATAAATAATAAAGCTCCCACTAACTCTTGATCGGTTTCTTCCACTATTTTAATATGAAGTATTAAATGTTCCAAATAATCACAATATACTAATCGGTCAGCTTTCTGAAATGCATAATCATGCTTTATCGCTTCTTTTGGTGTAGAAAGATCGTAAATTTTATCCTCATCAATATGATGAATGAATAAACCTTCACTACCTCTTTTTATTTTAGTATTTTGTGATCTGCATGTTTCATTAGCAAAATAATCTCCAGGAACATCACCATATTTCTCTTTCAACAAACTAATTATTTCGTTGTATTTCTTATCAAGCATTAATCATCCTTTTTGAGTTCTTACTACATGAAATAAATACAATTTCAACTTTATTATCTATAATAGTTTAGTTAAAAATTATAGCATTTTATTATTTATACTTCTTATTAATTCTTTATATAATAATATATAAATGAAAAAAAATGATATATTAAAAACAGATTCTTCCTTAAGTGAACTTGAAAAGAAGATTGTTCAGGAAATTAATTCAAACCCTGCTAGTTTTCTATCATTAAATATTGTTGAATATGCAAAATCAATTTTTACAACTAAATCATCTATTTCTAGATTATCTCAAAAATTGAAATTTAGTAGTATTTTGGAAATGAAATTATTTGTTAATCAAGAATTAACTAAACAGCAACTATCATACAACATAGGTTCTGATACTTCGATTGAAGATAGAATAAACAATTTGCGTTCATATAACAATTATGCGATTAATGAAACATTAATGAATTTAGATTTAAAGAATTTTCAGAAAATTTGTAAGGAAATATCGAATGCTAAAAAGATAATTATTTTCGGAGTTGGATCTTCATATTTAGCGACTCTAGAATTAGCTACCAATCTTCAAAAAATAGGTTTTAATGTTGTCGCACTAAGTGATGTGCATAACTCAATTTTGAAAGTAGCTCACTTTACTAAAAATGATTTACTTATTTGTTTTTCAAAATCAGGTAAAACAAAAGAAGTTTTATTTCTTAATGAAGCTACAAAGTCAATTGGTGGGAAAACTCTATTAATAACAGCAGAAAAAGACAATCTAAAGAATGTCGACTTTACAATAAATTTAAAAGATTTAACAAAGGACAATAGAATAATAGCAACCAGTTCTAAAATTTCACAAATTATATTAGCAGATGCAATATTCTTGGAAATTTATTTATCAACGAAAAATGTTGAGAAAATTGAAAATGAGCGAGAATTACTTAATAAATGGGAAAAATTCCAATAAAAGAATATTTTTTACTTAAATTCACCTTCATATTGGGGAATAATTCCATAGATTTATATATTTAAAAGAAGTGTAATTTTTCAGTTGTATGATTATAATTATCCAAAATAAAATAGTATCGAGGAAATATGATAAATATACAAAAACAACAATTTCTAGATTCAATAAGTAATAAATTAATAGTATCTTGTCAAGCTGTTGATAATGAACCTTTAAATAATGTAGAAGCAATAACATTAGTTGCAAAATCAGTTATTGAAGGTGGAGCGGAAGCGCTAAGGTTAAGTCAAAAAGAACATATTAAATCTATTATGAAAATAACCGATTTACCAATAATAGGCTTAATAAAAGAAAGATATAAAGATTCAGACATTGTGATAACACCCACGCTTAAAGAAGTAAAGGATTTAATTGAAATTGGTATTAAGTGTATTGCAATAGATGCAACTTTAAGGAAAAGACCAAAAGAAGATTTGGAAGTAATTGTTAGATATATTAAAGATAATCATTCAGATATAGTGTTAATGGCAGATTGTTCAAATGAAAATGATGTTAAAAATGCAATTAAATTGAATTTTGATTTAATAGGAACAACATTAAGAGGTTATACAAATGAAACTAAAAACCTAAGTAATATCTCTAACAATTATGAATTTATTAGAACAATTTTAAAAACATCTTCTGTCCCAATTATCGCTGAAGGTGGAATTTGAGAACCAGTTCAAGTTAAAGAACTATTGGAAATAGGTTGTTTTGGTGTTGTTGTTGGATCGGCTATAACAAGACCAAAAGATATAACTCACAGATTTTATAGTTATCTAGGAAGGAAATAGTATGAATTCAAGTATAAAAGAAAATAAACTTTTCAGTATTTTCAAAAGAAAAAACGATAGTAAAAGCAAAGGAAAAGTTAAATCATTTTTTGATCAATTATCCAGAGGTTTAATGCTTCCAATCGCTATTTTACCAATAGCTGGTTTACTATTAGGAATTGGTGGTTCTATTGGGGCCAATGTAACATCAGAAACAGGGATAATATTTGCTAATATCTTTAAAGGGATGTCTGATGTAATCTTTGGAAATCTCCCTCTTCTATTCTGTATTGCAATAACGATAACCTTTTCTAAAGATAAGGGTGCTTCTGGTTTTGCTGCCGTCTTAGCATATCTAGTATTTGCATCATCACAAGCTGCTTTCTTACAATTTAACCCAGATGGCACTCTTAAATCAATTATGTGATTCCATAAAGAAGTTACAGGTATGTCTAGTACAACATTAGGTTTACCGACAATTCAAACATCAATTTTTGGTGGTATTGTTGTTGGGTTCTTAACTTCTTATATTTTCAATAAAGTTTCTGTTCTAAAAGTACCGGCAGCATTAGATTTCTTTTCTGGAATAAGACTAGTTCCAATCGTTCTAATTCCTGTTATGTTCTTACTAGCTACTACGTTCTTAATCTTCTGACCATGAATCGGTTTAGTTATCTTAAAAATGGGCGAAGGTATTCAAGGTGCTCCGGCCGGAACAGGTGGATTACTATATGGGATGTTAGGAAGAGCGTTAATGCCTTTTGGATTACATCACATCCCGATTGTTCTAGCATTTCAAACACCATTTGGTGGTGTGTTAACATTAGAAGCGTTAACAAACGGATTAAATGAAGCTGGAGTTGCTGATGCTGATAAAACACAAATAATACAATTATTTAATGACTTTAAGGGTGGAGCAAGTATTGAAGGTGATCAAAATATTTGAAACTTCATTAACTCACTACCATATAATTCACTAGATTCCTCAGGATCTCAAATTCCACTATTTGATTGATTCTTTAAATATACTGGAGTGTATGCAGGTAGATATACACAAGATTATCCTACATACTTAGGAACATGTATGGGAATTGGAGCAGCAATAATTGTTGCTGCTGAAAGAAAAAATAGAAGAGATGTTTCAATGATAGTCGGTTCATCAATGCTTGTCGCTTTCTTAACAGGTATTACAGAACCATTAGAATTTACATTTCTATTTGCCGCTCCATTACTATACTACTTAATTTATGTTCCTCTATCAGGATTCTCATATATGTTTATGGAATTATCTGGAGCTCACGTTGGAGTTGGTTTTGCAAGAGGTTTCATTGATTTAATGATCTATGGAGCATTACCAGTTCTAAAAGGCACAAAGTTCTACTATGCTCTAATTTTTGCAGCAGGTCAAGGTCTCTTTGCATTCTTTACATTCTTATTCTTCATTAAGAGATATAATATTGAAACTCCTGGTCGTGGGAATAATGTTATTAAATTAATTTCTAAAGCAGATTATAAAAATTTAAAAGGTGATAAAAATAATAAAGCTGATGATCGTATATTAG
Source organism: Metamycoplasmataceae bacterium (assembly GCA_051656205.1). Taxonomy (GTDB): domain Bacteria; phylum Bacillota_I; class Bacilli_A; order Mycoplasmatales; family Metamycoplasmataceae; genus UBA710. The sequence goes on along the minus strand of JBOGBM010000050.1, from coordinate 4,190 downwards.
CAATAATTCAAAATCTAGGTGGAGCAGAGAATTTAAAAGATGTTTCTGCTTGTGCCACAAGATTAAGAGTTAGTGTTCAAGATGCATCAAATATTACTAAAGAATCATTTGATGCATTAGGTTCGAAAGGTATGGTAATTAATAATAATGCATTACAAATAATCTTTGGTGGGGAAGCAACGATTTTATCTGAAAAAATTAATGATTATCTTAATAATACTGACTATAGTTCTAAGCAAGAATCAGACAAACTATTTACATATCAAAAAGAAGAATTTAAACCATTTACTATTTATGCTCCATTTGATGGAAAATTATGTTCTTTAGATGAGGTGCCTGATGATCTATTTAGTAAAGGAATGCTTGGTAGTGGGGTTGCTATGATTCCGACATCTAAAAAAGTATTTTCACCAATTGATGGATATCTAGTGAATATCTTTCACACAAATCATGCTTATACTTTTGAATCCAAAGATGGAACAGCTATTCTATTGCATTTAGGAATTGATACTATAAATAATAGTGACAAAATATTTAAACTTGCTGGTAAAGTGGGTTCAGTTAATTCCACTTCTCACATTGTTGATATTAATCTAAAAGAAATTCAAAAAGTAAAGTCATCAATTACACCAATTGTTTTACCAGATTTAGATCCTTCAATTAAATTAAGTTTAATTGTTGATTATGGTCAAGAAGTAAAAGCTGGAGATCCAATCTTAGTTGTTGAAAAATAATTAGATTCCTGAAATGTATAAATAAAAACTTTGCAATATTATTTTTAATCACAATGAAAGAATAATATAAGTTTAATAATCATTTTAACGATAGGTATATTTTCTTTAGTGTGCGGAATTACTTTTTAATCATACTAATTTATTAAATATTGCTTCATCTAGATGCTTAAAAGAATTTCAATCAATAAAGTCAACTATCTCATTGATAATAGAGTATACCTTCTTCAACTTATCAATTTTTCCTAAATATTTCCCTCTAACATATATTTTGTGAGAACCATGTATAAACCCATTCAATATTTGGTTGTAAGTTTCAGATGAAGTGTTAGAAGAAGTGTTAGAAGAAGGTTTAGTCTCATAAAAATTATAAATAAATTTTATTTGTTCATTTGTTACATCTCTTTTATTTTTGTAGGCTTTATTTAGTCAGTTTTCAACAACTGTCGGATCATTCATTTCTTTTTTTATCACGATTAATAATTCACTCATTCTGTCTTTGCAAATACTAACTATTCTTTCTTCCGTGCTTGACAATGACGAAGATAATCAAACTATTAATTGTTCTACAATACTTCTAAGAGTGGCGGCAATAGCGTTTAGGTGATATTCTTTATTATTTCATTCCAATTGCTTAAGCAATTCATTAAAAACACTAATCGGTACATCTTTAAATTGAAGTATTTTATTGAAAGAAGTCGTTAATTTATCATTTAATTTTCTAAGTTCAATCGCATTCTGAAATCTCTTAATTTCCTTCACATGATCATGACTATTATTTTCAATAATTTTTTCTAGTTTATCAACATTAAGTTGAAATTCATTCAACTCATCTAACTCATACTTAGATAACTTTTTATTAATATTAATGTTTTTGATTATTAAAAATAAATCATTAATCACTTTTCTCTTGTTTTTTTCATTTATTTCTCTTCTAGTAATAACTCCTTCGCTTCATTTTTCATATATAAATGATAATAAAGATGAAGCTTTTATATTCCTATCGTTCAAAATTATCTTATTTGTTTCCTTATTAAATTCAATGCTGAAATACTTCTGCTTAAAATCCCTTTTATTTGTTTCAATGACCTCTTCAATTAATATATTTCTAATTTTATTTAAAGAATTATTTCTTTCTAGGGTTGAAATCCCTATTAATTCTCTCATTTCATTTAATATTTCTTTTATATGGAAATTAATCTCATACTTTGTGTGACCCTTGTTAAAATATATACATGCATATATAAATTGTGCTTCTTTAAAATCACGAGTAACACTATTTCTATTTTTATTAATCTTTTGAGAGAAAACCTCTAAATCTTTTTTATCATTAATTTCAGTTAATAAATCTACAAAATATTTTGCTCTAGATAACTTCATTATTTTCTCTTTCTCTTGTTAAGTGTTTATCAAATGTAATTTTCCCCAAATTTTATTACTTCATTATCATAATGTAATTGAACTTGTAATTTTTTCTTTCGAATCTTATTAATTTATTATTTACACTTATTATACATTTTTTTAATTTTTTGAATACGCTAATTTATTCTGAATTTTCATTATCCTATAATGAAGAATTTCTAGACAATATATTTAAATTTTGTTAATTTAAAGTACTTGGATAAAAATTTTCAACATATCCTTATCTTGTTTCATCTTGCCACCATATAATTTTCATAATCATTCTTAGTGAGAAATATTAGTTTAACAACCTTATTGATTTTATCTCAATTAAGGTTTTTTAACAATAGAAGTAAATTTGTAAAATAATATCCCAGAAACAATCTCCTAGAAATATTTATTCTTGTTTATAATCTTTCTCAATTTCAGCATTTTAATTTATTTATTTAATTATTATTAAACCCATAATAAAGTAAATATAACATTTTTTTGATGGTAAAATTTTCTCTAATTTAATATTTTTTTATTTCTTTATTTGCATTTGAATTGATATAAATAATTTTTTATTCGACATATTAACTCCCTGAATATATATATATATATATATATATATATTAAAAACATACAAATTTAATATTATTTTATCCAATTCTCAACTTATTAAATCAAAAATGTCACATGATAAATATGTAGATGCATATGTCTCTTTCTATTGTATTAAATATTTAATTTAAATACCTCTCTATAATTTTTATTATATTTTGAATTAAATTAGGTAGGTCAAAAGTTAATCTGATTAGATCTCACCACTACATACTATCATTATAAGTGACAACAAAATCTATCACACTTCATTCAAAGATTCAATTTTCTAATTTATGCACTTATTCCTTTGAGGAGTTGGATTTTACAGATAATTCTGAAGTATTATTTATTTCTGGTTTCATAGTAGCTTTCGCATTTTCATAATCACTATATTTTTTCATATTAACAGCAGAAAAAATTATTATTCCAATCGCTCCTAATAAGAGTAATGATAAAAGTCCCCATAAAATTCTATTATTATTAACTTCTTTATTTTCAAAATCAGAAGCTAATATAATTATTGAAAGAGTAATATTAGAAACTAGTCCTATTAACAAGAATATCATGGGTATAATAAATAGGATTTCCCCAGGAGATCTAACAACGAGATTATCATAATCATAAATATATGACTCAATTATTATTAGTAAAGGAATAAAAATAATACCACAAATTAACGCAAGTATTCCGAACATAAGAATCATCTTTAATTTCTTATGTATTTTCTTCTTTTCTTCTTGAACAATTCCCATCTAAATTCACAACACTCTCTTCAATAATTTATTATTTTATTTTTAAATTTAAATGAGATTATTCCAATTTATAAAAAAATAATCTAATTTAGAATTATTTTAACAAATTAATTTAAATACTTTTTATTTTTACTATTATTTTTATTACCTCAACTTTCAAATTCAAATATCAAAAAACAATATTAGCTTTTATAAATTATGGGTTTTCCCCAAAATCACTCAAATATGGTGTAAAATGTATAGTATGTTTAAGGAGTAATATGTCTAATAAATTGAAAATCAGAAAGTTTTTATTTCCTTTAATTTCTTTAATAATAATTTATATTATAACTTGGACAATTAATTCTTTTGCAACAGGTAATATTAACAATGTCGGTTGACAAGGATTAATGGTTTTAGTATTCTTTGGTATCTTTTTATTTTGACTTATCTTTTTTAACATAAGAATAACTCTTAGAAGTCTTAAAAGTTTTCGTATGGATCACCTAGGTGCCTTTTCTAAAATTCTGAGAATAGTTTTTGCAATAGTAATGATTGGAGCATGTGCTTTAATAATCGTATTAACTATTACTTTAATATCATTGACAATCAAAAGTGCTAGTGACACATTTGCGGGAATTGAATGAGATTTGGATGAATGACAAAGAATTTCACAAACTTTTAATACTTTAGGTGGAAAAATAGCTAATTCAACTAATTTTAGTGAAGGTGGAAACATTGA
>JBOGBM010000049.1:0-1648 GCA_051656205.1 Metamycoplasmataceae bacterium | reverse complement strand
CAAACACCATTCTCCACTATCAGCTTCTCTTGCTGTTGCCATAGTATCTAGGTTAGCCAATTTCTTATCTAATGATTCGAATTTTGATTTTAAATATTCAAAAATCATATCTTTATGGGTAGAAAAAGAAGAGAGTAATAAGTTAACCTTATTTTTAGGTAAAAATATTGAGTTTTCATTTAGAAATTTTAAATATTCTTTGGTACTTGTAATTTTATTTAGCTTTTCTGACAATTTACTTCAATCATTTTTATGAGATAACTTAGCCTCTTGATCATGATCAAACAATGAAAGAATATCTTTTTTATCATAAAAAACACTTGGACTAAAAATATCGCTTGAATTCAATTTAGTAAAAATAGTACGATCCCTTGTACTTATTGATACTAAGTTGATAGCTTTATTTTTCAAGTGTTTTCGACTACGATCCATCTACTGATCTCCTCATTACATTTAAATGAAATTATATTTCAAATTATATAAGTTTAATGTTATTTTTTAGTTAATGAATAATTTAGTCCTTATAATATAATATTTAGTATGCCAGAATTACCAGAAGTCCAAACCGTCGTTAATTATTTAAATAGAGAAATAAAGGGCAAAAAAATCCTTGACGTTCAAGTGTTAGCTGAAAAAATGATTAAAAATGTTTCAATAGAAACATTTAAAGACACACTCATAAATGCAACAATTGAAAAAATTGAACGAGTAGGTAAATATCTAATTTTCTATTTAAGTAACAAGCATGTAATGGTAAGTCATCTAAGAATGGAAGGTAAATATTGAATCAAAGATCTTAAGGAACCCATTCTTGACAAACATATTCATTTAATATTTAAACTTGAGGATGTTTATCTTTGTTATCATGATACAAGAAAATTTGGAACCTTTACAATTTATAAAACAAAGGATTTTAGAGATTCTCCTGAATTAATTAAAATTGCTGCGGATCCATTAAGCACGGAATTTGATACTGATTATTTATATGAGAAAATCCAAAAATCTAAAAAATTAATCAAAACAATGTTATTAGAACAAGCGGTGGTTTCCGGAATCGGAAACATCTATGCTTGTGAAATATTATTCAGTGCAAGAATTTCTCCATTTAAAACAGCTGGTGAACTATCATGAGATGAATGTAAAAATATTGTTAAAGAATCTAAAAGAATTTTAAAACTGGCTGTCAAAAATAATGGAACCACAGTTTCTTCATTCACATTCGATAATACTCATGCAGGATCATTTCAAAGCTACTTAAATGTTTATGGAAGAGCAAGAAAAAAATGTACTAATTGTAATTCTCTTATTGTAAAAGACTATATTAATAAAAGAGGAACATATTATTGTCCTAATTGCCAAAGATAGTCTATATAATTAAGGAATGAAAAAAGGCAAATTAACTATTGGTATTTATAATGTTGCAACTCCAATTATTTCGATCTTTCCCGAAAAAGCAAAAAGAGCTGAAAAATTATTAGTTGATAATGGATTCAATATTATATATGGGAATTTAGCTTTTAGTAATAATGGCTACACAACAGGTTCTCCAATTGAAAGAGCCAATGAAATAAATGATTTAATAGCTAATAAAAAGATTGATATTTTATTATCTTCAATCGGAGGTAACAATACATCATCTATCTTAGAG
>JBOGBM010000048.1:0-8643 GCA_051656205.1 Metamycoplasmataceae bacterium | reverse complement strand
TAAAGATTTATCATTATATGAAGTGCAAAAAGGGAAAAACTTTTTAATGGAAGATGATCATGAATAGTAAAGAATTTTTAATTGAAATGCATCGTGATTATTTGACAAAGAATGAAATTATTGAATATAAAAAATTACTCCAAAAAAAATATCGTCTAGAACAAGGTATTTATATTATTGAAGGCAAACATCTTGTCGAAGAAGCTCTTAAAGCAAAAATTGTTCAAACAATAATATCAACTGATAAATTCTTTGATTTTGAAGAAACACTTTTTTGTCGAGAAAGTGAAATAAAAAAACTTTCCACTACTACAACACCTCAAAATATTATTGCCATTTGTAAAATGACTAAAGCCAAAGAATTGGGTAATAATATCTTGCTTTTGAATAAAATTAATGATCCAGGAAACTTAGGGACGTTAATTAGAACTGCCAAAGCTTTTGGTTATAACGATATCATTATTGAAGGTGTTGATCTTTATAATCCTAAAGTTCTAAGATCTGCTCAGGGTGCTACTTTTTTTACTAATTGTATTAATATTTCAAATTCAGCAAATTGATTAAATGAACAGAAACAAAAAGGTTATTGAATATATGGCGCTTTATTAAATAAGGAATCGAAAGAGTTTGATAAAGTGGAAAAACATGAAAAAAACATTATCGTTTTGGGCAATGAAGCTACTGGAATTGAATATGAAATAGAGAAATTAGTTGATGAAAAAATATACATTCCAATTAATTATGAATCTTTAAATGTTGCAGTTGCTGGAGGAATAATTTTAAATAATTTTAAAAAACTTATTTAACTTTTGATAGAACTAAGTCATTGTATTTCGCAATATCTGTTCTTGAATATCTATATTGATAAAAGCCTTCTTCCACTGAATTTTTTGCAACCTCAAAACCATTTTTAGATGTGCCCTTTTCAGTTATCTCTTTTTTAGTATCTACATCTAGAAAAATAGTATTTTCAAACATTGTTATCATTTCTGTTATTTTAATTTCTTTAAAAGGAAAATAATTTTCATCCATTCGTTTAGAAACGAAAAAAACATTGTAATAATATTCCTGATTAAACTCTTCATCAAGTTTTCATATTTTTGATTCTAGAGAAAAAAGTCTATGAATAATAAGTGGCATTAAGGTTGAAGTTGTTACAGCAATTTCAAAAGTATCGCTACTTGTAAATTTTTCTTCATTTAAAAATTGAAATTTAATTTCAGTTCTTGCAAAATTACTATCATCGATATTAAAAGAAATAAATTCTTTAAATCCTTTGAAATAATCAACAATAAAAGAAAGAAAAATATTGGCAATATCTTGATTCATTTTTTTAACTGTAATAATAATAAAAGAGTAATTTTGTTGTTGATAATTATTGATTTTACTATTAAGAAAAAGATCAAAATTAATTGGACATTTTTCATCTGTTATTTTAGAAGGAGAAATTATTGAATAACTATAATTAGGATTTTGAGTAATGATATATTTTATGCCATTAATCTCAAATACTGGTTTTTTGTCTCGTAATTTAATTGTTTCAATATGAGCAATAAAACTAGCTTCATCACCAAAATCATATATATCAATATCTCAGGCAAAAGGTGATTTCGTTTTGTATTCGTTTTTAATAATCAATTTGTTAGCAAAATCAAATGCATACTCTACATTTCCATATATTTCTTCTCATAATTCTTTTATTTTTGCTGCCATTCTTTCTCCTTAGTTTGTATATTATTTTAATCTCAAATAATATTTGAAAAATTCAATATTTGCTGTCTAATTAGTTTAAGACCTTTTTTAACGTCTGGTTCACCATTTTTAATAAGTAAATTCCTTTTCTTAGTAAATTTAATTAATTCATTATATTGACCTACTTCATCAGCATAATATTCAATTCCAAGTTCTGCAAATTTCTCAGGTGCAAATTGATTCATAATTTTAGTAATTCCATAATAAAAATCAAGATCATTAACAATGTCTGCTTTAATAGCTCCTGTTGCTACTAATTTTAAGGCATCGATTTGATTAACTAATTTTGGCATTAAAATTCCTGGTGTATCTAATAATTGAATTTCTCCGGCTGAAATTCATTGTAATGATCTTGTTGTTCCAGCAAAATTTGCTACTTTTGTTTTCTTTGCTTGTGCTAATAAATTAATCATTGTTGATTTTCCAACATTAGGCATTCCAATTACAAAACATCTTAATCTAGGTTTTAATAAACCTTTTTTAGTATCTTTTTCTCTTTTCTTTTTTAATAATTCTTCAAGTTTTGTCAAAATTTTTTTTCTAGATTGCGGTTTTTTCAAATTAACAATTACTGATAAATCATGTACATTATTAAATCTTGGTAATATTTGATTGAGTTTATCAATATTAGTAAAATCGCTTTTAGTAAAAACGAATAATCTGGGTTTACGAGGTGCTATTTTATCAAACTCTTCATTATAGGAAGAAATTGGAACCCTTCCATCCAAAAGAACAATAAAACAATCAACAATTTCTTGTTTATCCTTGATATCTTTAAAAGCCTTCGCCATATGGCCGGGGAATCAATTTATTAAATCCATTTTTTAATTATATATTAAATAAATATAATTAATAATTAGACTTATACTTGCTTTAATATTTTTTTAATTTATCTTTACGATAATCCAAAATTATTTCAGTATTTTTTTCCAGTTTATTCTTTAGAAATTCATTAATAGCATCCACAAATACTTCTTCAGCTTTGTGTGAAATTATCACATAATTAATTCCTGTATTTTGAAGAACAACTTGTTCATTTCATTTAATATCAGATGTGACGAGCAAATCACAATTATTAATGTTATTGTATTTCATAAATTCATAAATATCTCCTGCGCCTGGTGCAAAGTAAATTTTTCCAACTTTATTCTTTTTAGGTTTATCTCAATTCGAAAGTACAAAATTTAATTTTAACTTTTCTTTTAGTAATTTAACAAATGAATCAAATGAATTATTGTATTTGATGATTGTACTAAATTCGTGTTGATCAATCTTTTTGTTTGTTAATTCTAATTTTTTTAATAAATAATGGTGAGTTCCTTTTTTATTAATATCGAAATTGGTATGAAGTGAATAAAGGGAAATATTGTGCTTTTTAGATAGATCAAATAATTCTCTTTTTGAGAAATCAAGTTTGATTGCCTCTCTTTTGGTTGGAGCAAAACAAAATGGATGATGAGAGATAATTATGGAAACATTATCTTTAATGGCTCTTAAAATGGCTTCCTTATCTGTATCAAGACAAATCATCACTTTCAAATTCTTTTCTTTTTTGGCAAGAAATGAAAAACCACTAAAATCTCAAACTTCCTGAGACTTTAATGGAAATTCTTTTTCAAGTATTTTTATTAATTCTTTTTGATTATTAATTTTCATTTTGATAAAAATCTTTTAATTTCTTTCTTCTTTGAGGGTGTTTTAATTTTCTTAGAACTTTAGTTTCAATTTGACGGATTTTTTCTCTTGTGTAACCTAGTTCTGAAGCTATTTCATCAAGTGTATGTGCTTTAATTTTTTCTCCATTTTCATCAACACCAATTCCATATCTCTTTTGAATAATTTCTTTTTCAAAATCATCTAAATGAGATTCAATCATTTCTGTAAGAATAGATGAAAGTTCTTCTTGAGCAGCATAATCAACTGGTGAAATAATATTATTATCTTTAATAAAATCACTAAACGAAGAATCATCTTCTTTCCCGATTGGTTTATCCAAAGAAATTGGATCAATATTTATACGACGAATATATTGAACTTTTTCAGCAGTAAAATCTTCACCATATCTTTCAGCAATTTGTTGGTCAGTTGGTGTTTCATTTAATTCTTGTTGTAACTCTCTTTTGATCTTAATAATTTTATTAATAGTTTCAACCATGTGAACAGGAACCCTAATAGTTCTTGCTTGATCAGCAACAGCTCTTGTGATAGCTTGTCTAATTCATCAAGTAGCATATGTTGAAAATTTAAAACCCTTTCTTCAATCGTATTTCGAAACAGCTTTAATAATTCCGGCATTACCTTCCGAAATAAGATCAATAAAAGATAATCCTCTATTTTTATATTTTTTAGCATTATTAATAACAAGTCTTAGATTACGACGAATTAAAATTTCTTTAGCTTTTTTTCCGTCACGCCCACCTTTTTCAATTCTTTTTGCTAATTCAATTTCTTCTTCAGCAGTTAATAGTTGACCATACTTACCAATTCAACGCATATATCATTTAACGATATCACTTGTTTCTGAAAGTTTATTCTTCATATTCTTATCAGAAACTCTAACACTTTTAATAGTATTATCAATATCAAATTCATCTGTATCATCAAAGTCTTTTAGTTCTAATTCATCAGTAACGTCTAAATCTACTTCATCATAATTATTTAAAACTAATTCATCTAATTCCAATTCGTCTGTCGATTCTAAATCTCCATCAACTTCATCAATTAAATCACTTAAACTTGCCTCTGTATTGTCCACTAAATCGATTTCAGGACTAATTACATTTTTTTCCATTAAATATAAAATCAAATCATCTAAATCATCGTCTTTAATTTCTAGTTTCTTTTTCTCTAAAAACTTAAAAACTTCGTCTTGTGAAAGATAATTTTCATTTGTTTTTTTTGCATTCTTTTTGGCTTCTTCTTTAAGTATGTTAGAAATATAATCAAATTTATTATTAGTACTTTGGGGTTCTTTTTCTTTTTTAGATTTTTTGATTACTTCTTTTTCGTTAGATTGAATCTTTTTTGTAACCTGCGTTTTTTTAGGTTCTTTCACTTCTGGAGCTACGATTTTTTTAGGTAAAGATTTCTTGACAGAAGATGTTTTTTTAACTGTAGAATGTTTTTTAATTTCTTTTACTTCTGAAGAGGCAACTTTTTTTGGAGAAGCTTTTTTAACATTAGAAGTTTTCTTCACTTCTTTGATTACTTTAGTGGATGAAGTTTTTTTAGATTCAGAAGGTTTTTTAATAACTTTAGATTTTGAAGACGAAGATTTTTTCACTTCTTTTTTTGTTTTATTAATTGTTGGCATTTATCTTAGTTCCTTTACTTTTGATTTTTTACTTTTATTGAACTCTCAATGATTTTGGTTATAAACACATCGTCAGGATTTTTCTTAATTGTATTTTTTAACTTCAATTTATTTTGACTTAATTTAATATCTTGTTTGTGTTTTTCTAAATTATTTATAGTTTCTATAAATTCTTCTTCATTTTGAGGTGGGTTTTTTGTTTTCTTTATTTCCTTTAATTGCTTTTCTAATTCTTCATCCAACACAAAATTAACATCTTTATTTTTATTAATTATATAAGTTGCTAATTCCATATATTGAGCAGTTCCTAGAAAAACATTTTTTGATAAGTAAATTTTAATAAGCTCTGGGTTCTTAAGCATTGCCAACAATAATCTGTTTATATTAATAAATATGTAAGCATTACTAATTTTAGTGGGTTTTTCGTCATTTATAACAATTTTTTCTTCATTTTCTTGATAATTTGTTCTTTTTTTAGATAAAGGAGCCAAAATATTAGCTATTTCACTAGATTCTATGTTTAAAAGCTGGGAAATTTTATTAGAATATTGTGATTTAACAATTGAATCACACAATGATAAATAATTATTAAATTTTTTTAGAAAATGCTTTATGTTGTTGGGATTATCAATATCAACTGTGTTAATTAAATATTGATAAATAAATTCAATACCAGCCATTCTTTGAATTATTAAATCCAAGAATTTTTCTTTTCCATATTTGTTTAAATATTCATCAGGATCATACTCAGAAGTATTTTTAACAACATTAACTTCAATATTAGCTTTTAGCAGTAAGAAAATTGACTTGTTTGTTGCCTGTAATCCGGCGGCATCATTATCAAAAAATAAAACAACTGAATGATTTTTTAATTTTGAAATGTGTATTTCTGAAACCGATGTCCCCATTAGAGCGACAGCATTATTTAATCCAACTCTTGCAAAGGCGATCACATCCATAAATCCTTCAACTAAGAACAATTCTTTTCCCGTTTCCTTTGCTCTTCAAAAATTGTAAATTACTGAAGATTTATTAAAGACTACTGAGTCTCCTGAATTGATGTATTTATAAACTTTTTCATTGGCATCTAAAGTTCTGGCAGACAGAGCAACAATATCACCAAATTCATTTTTTATTGGAAAAACAATTCTATCTGAAATTATTTGATTTTCTTTTTCATTTATTAAAGAAGCATTAATCATAGTTGAAATATTATTATTTTTCTTTAACAAAAAATCCTTATATCCTTCAATTCTAGATGGTTTAGCATAGCCTATCGAAAACATTTCTTGAATCTTTGGATCAATATTTCTTTTCTTTAGAAATTCATGAGCACTTTTATTTTCTTCAAAAGTAAGATCATATGAAAACTTTTGAGTTATATCATTAAGAACTTTAATAATATTTTTTTGATTGTCGTTATATCTAGATGTTTCAACATATTCAAAATTATCGTAATTAATATCATATTTCTTTGCCAAGAAAATGATTGCTTCTTTTTTGGACATTCCTTGATATTGTTCTAAAAAAGAAATAACATTTCCTGAAGCTCCACATGAAAAACATTTAAAGAATTGTTTTTCTTGAGAAACAGATAATGATGGAGAAGTGTCATTATGAACTGTACAAATACCTTTATAATTTTTTCCGACTTTTGAAAGATTAATAAATTCCCCAATAACTTCAACAATGTCTGCAGTTTGCAATATAGTACTTATTATTGATGAACTCAAAATTTTCTCCTTTTTATTTTTTGTTTATGTGATTAATAATTTCTGAAATTAATATTCTTTCTTGGGTCATTGTGTCACGATCTCTAATGGTTACTTTTTGATCTTCAAGAGAATCATAATCGAATGTTATTGAATAATAAGTTCCGATTGAATCTTGACGTCTATATCTTTTTCCAATTGATCCTGTTTCATCAAAAGTTGCTTCGATATCATTTTCTAAAAGATGTCTAAATATTTCTTTAGCTTGTTCTGATAATTTTTTAACAAGTGGTAAAACGGCAACTTGATATGGAGCAAATTTTTTATCAATCTTTAAAATTATTCTTTCTTCATCATTATCTATTTTTTCGACTTCATATGCATCAACTAAAATAGCTAATAATAGACGGTCAACACCAACTGATGGTTCAATAACAGTCGGAATTATAAATTCATTAGTTTCAGCAACTAAATATTGTAATTTAGTATTTGCTAATTTGTTATGAGCATTTAAATCGAATTCCTGGCGATTAGCAATTCCCATAACTTCCCCTCAACCGAAAGGATAAAGAAATTCAATATCACTTGTTGCATTTGAATAATGAGCTAATTCTTCAGCATCATGAACTCTAATTTTTAATGAATCTTTTTTTATTCCTAATGATTGAATAAAGTTATAAGATTTCTTAACATAGTAATTATAATCCTGTTCTCCTCTTTCTTTAAAAGTAAAAAATTCCAACTCCATTTGTTCAAATTCTCGTGTTCTAAAAATAAAATTACCTGGAGTTACTTCGTTTCTAAATGATTTTCCAATTTGTCCAACACCGAAGGGAAGTTTTAATCTTAATGATCTTTGAATATTATTAAAGTTAACAAAAATTCCTTGAGCAGTTTCTGGCCTTAAATAAATAGTGTTTTTTTTATCTTCAACAATTCCTTGTTTAGTTTCAAACATAAGATTAAAATGTTTGATGTCACTTCAATCTGCTTTAGAACCATCATATTCCTTGACATTATCTTTTAAGAATTTCTCTAACGATTTATTATCCATACCTGAACAATTCTGTTTAGTTATTTCTTCATAAATGTGATCAGCACGATATCTTTTATGATTTATTTTATTTTCAATAAGAGGATCAGAAAAATTGGAAATATGACCACTAGCTTCTCATATTTTAGGATTTAATAAAATTTTTGAATCAAGACCTACATTATTTTCTTCCAAAGTTACGAATGTTTTTCATCATGCTCTCTTTATCTTATTGATGATTGCTATTCCTAATGGTCCATAATCCCATGTATTTGAAAGACCCCCATAAATTTCGGAACTTTGAAACACAAAACCTGAATTTTTAAGGTGATTTACAATATTTTTCATATCTTTCTCACTATTTTTCATGTTTCCCCAAGTCTCTATAAATTTATAAGTTTCTAATAGTAATAATTTTATCTTAAATAAGTTTCAATTACAAGAATTTCAATAATATTATCACAAAAGGGCAAAAAATGTTAATTATGATTCATTGATTCATTAAGATTGTAATAATTCTAAATATTCTAGTTAATCGCTTTTATTTTAGTAATATACCTTGTTTTATGATTAAGAATTTCTAACTAATACATAACAAACAATTTAATTAAATTGAAACTTATTTTCATAAAAATGATAATATTATTAATTATGATTAATGATGTACATATGTTAACTGAAAGTCTGACGCCACCAGATGGTCATTCATTTTTTGGACTCTCTTTTTTATCATGACAGGGAAATCAAGTGACTTATGCTGATTCATGACAGGTAGTCTTAGTAATAAATCTTTTAGTTATTTTTAGTTGTTTGTTTATGTTCTTGTCGAAAGA
>JBOGBM010000047.1:0-1605 GCA_051656205.1 Metamycoplasmataceae bacterium | reverse complement strand
CTATTTGCACTAATTACATAATTAGAAGTTAATCTAATAGAATCTGAAAGAAGAATTTTACCTCCTGCAACACCATCAATAACAAAACCATCTTTTGCTATCAAAGTAACTCTTCATGTATTTGTTTCACCTTCAATTTCTTCTTTAGTAATATTAAAGATCTCTTCAACATTTGTAGAATTTATTCTAGAATCAAAAACAAACAATTTTATTAGAGTTGCAAAACTTTTAAAATTATCTCCTGCTATCTCATCTGCTAATATTGAAAATGGATCTAATGTTTTAGAAAGCATACCTTCTAAATTGACTTGTAAAGTAAATTGATTAGAAGTAAGACTTGGCATTCCTCCAATTGTAAACCCATTTTTGGCAGTTAATGTAATTGTATATCTTTTATAAAGATTATCACTACTAATCGGATTTAAAGATACAACAATACCTTCATCAATTTTCGGTTGAGTTAAATCTACTCCCTCAAATAATTTTCCTAAGAATTCTACTCTTGTGATATTTTGAGCTTCAATTTCTTCTTGAGTTATATTTTTAGGAACATCAGCTTTTGCACTAATCACTAAATTACTAGTACCAACTACAAAATTACTCGAAACAAAACCTGCTGTTGAACCATTAATTGTGAATCCCTCTAATGGTGTTAAAGTAATTGTATAAACCCCTTGAAAAATAGGTTGCATTTTAATATCCATATTTTTTATAGATTCACTAGTAAAACCTTCTCCTCTAAATAATAGAGAAAGAAATTCGAAAGTTTTGAATTTTTCTCCAGCAATATCATCTGCCGTAATACCAGTTGGAGCAGGATCTATTTTTTCAATAATTAGATTAACGATTTCAATATCAAATGGTTCCGAAGTTAAAATTGTTTGACCTCCAATTGTAAATCCAGGTTTTGCAGTCAGAATAATTATTCATTTATCTTGTCTGGTAGTAGCTTTTTGAAGTTTAACATCAACTGATTCATCAAGTTCCTCTTGGGTTAAATCAGCAGGTAAATTAAAGAATTTTGAAAGAGTTGTTATAGTTTTTAAATTATCACCCACAACATCATTTCTTGGTATTTCAGTTGGAATAGTTTCTTTTTCGGTTATTACTAAATTTTCAGTTGGGATTTGGAAATCAATCGAATTAAGTGATGTTTTTCCATTAATAGTATAACCTTCTTTAGCAGTTAAAACGATTCTATAATTTTGTCCCTCAACAATAGTTTCTAGTCTAACTTCAACTTTTTCTAATTCACTTTCTGACACTCCCTCAAAAACTTTTTTAAGTGTTGTTAATTCCTTATATTTATTTGCTCAAATATCTTCTCTTACTAAAGTCACGCTCGATTTTGTCTTGATTTTTAAATCAACAGTTTTCGAAGAACTACAAGAAGCTACAACAGCTAGTGGTACAACTAAACCGCCTGCCACCATAATTCCTAATGCCAATTTCTTAAAGTTTATTATCATAATTTTGCCCCCTTATATATCAATCACTTAAATTTAATGTTTAAAAATTTCAACAATTTTATTCGTTGTAAGTACTAACAATTTAGTAATTAATTAAATTAATTATATGATAAATTTAATTCATTTTTAATAAATG
>JBOGBM010000046.1:0-4328 GCA_051656205.1 Metamycoplasmataceae bacterium | reverse complement strand
TGTTAATTGAGAATTTGGTGGAATTATTAAAGATTCTAGATTATTCATAGTATTGAAGGCTAGTGTTTGAATTGTTGTAACTGAAGCGGGAATTGTAAGCGATCTAACTGCTGATCTTTCAAATGAAACTCTTCCAATAAAAGTAACTGATTCTGGTATTATAAAAGTTTCAAGACTAGAAGTATTGAAAAATGTTCTTACGTTGATTGCATTTAAATTTGAGTTTGGTTCAAAGGTTACTGAATTCAAATTAGTAGCATTGAAAAATGAATTAATAGCTATAGTAGTAACTCTAGCCGGGATAACAATACTTCTAAGAATAGTATTGTCTTGGAAGGCACCTTCAGTTCCTTGGCTGATTGTAACAACATTTGGAGCTTGAGCCTCTCAATCAGCTAGTGTGATAGATTCTTTTTGGTGTCAACCTAGAGATATCGCAGCTGCTCTAGATAAAATATTACCAAGGAAAATATTGCTACCTCTTCATGTAATTCCATCTCATTGGGCTTGAGTTAATCCATATTTAGGTACTGTAGGATTAGTTCCTTGTAAGGGCGCCGGAAATTCAATATCAGTTAAAAAGAGAGTATTAGCAAAAGATGTACCGGTAAGAGTAACAACCTTATCCGGAAGATTAATTGACCTTATATTTGAACTATTGAATACATTATTACCAATATTAGTAAGATTAGAATTTGGACCAAAAGTAATAGTTTGAAGTTGAGGAGTGTCTCTAAACGCCTCACCATTAATATTTATTACACTATCAGGAATAGCAAGAGTTGTCAAACTGGTAGTCATAAAAGCTTTCTGACTAATAGTAGTTATTGAAGAAGGAAGATTAATCGAAGCAAGAGCTGTAAGTCTAAAAACTTCAGCTTCAATAATTGTTATGGTTGAGCCTGCTTGAAAATTTACTGTATTTAAATTAGTCGCATCAAAGAAAGAAGCATATTTTATTGAAGTTATTGTTGATGGAATTTCAATAGATGTTAAAGTACGATTAGATCTAAAAGCTGCTCCAGCATTTCCGCCATCACCAATTTGAGTTACATTTGGAGCATCATTTGCTCAATCTTGTAAAGTAATTGTTGTTTTAAGATCTCAACCCATATCCAAAACATTTCTTTTAGTTAAAACTGTGCCTAAAAATGGTTTTTGGAATCTTCAATCGATGACATCTCATTGAGCTTGAGTAAAACCATATCTTGGAACAGTTGGATCATCACCTCTAAAACCAGCTAACATTGAAATATTAACTAAATTAGGGGTAGTACTAAGAAAAGCGTCAAAATTAATAATCTGAACTGAATTAGGAATATTGATTGATCTTATAGCAGAACCTTCAAAAACTTTATTTCTAATTTGAGTTAAATTCGAATTTGGTCCAAATGTAACAGTATTAAGACTAATTGTATTTCTAAAAGAAGAATTAGAAATTATACTAACATTATCAGGGATATGTAGACTTGTCAAACGAGTCATATCTGCAAAAGCAGCATTACCAAAAGAAAGTAATCCATTTGGTAAAGTCATTGATGGAAGAGCAGCTCCTCTGAATGCTGCATTACCAATATCTTTTAATCTTGATCCGGCTTCGAAAGTAATAGAGTTCAAGAATGATGTAAAAGCAAAAGAAGCAAAATTTATTGTTTCAATTCTTGAAGGGATTTCAATGCTTTGTAATCTTGTATTGTTTGAAAAGGCTGCATTAGAACCAGAACCACTAGTAGCAAAAGAACTTATTGTTGTAACATTTGGAGCATCATTTTCTCAGTCAGCTAGTGTGATTGATGTTTTTGTGTCTCAACCTAACCCTCTTACTTCAAATTTAGTTAAAACAGTACCTAAAAATGGATTAGAGAAGGTTTTTCATTGTATACCATTTCATTGTGCTTGAGTGAATCCATATTTAGCGGTTGTTGGAGGCTCACCCCGAAGAGTATCTAATATTTTTATGTTTGTCAGCAAAGGAGATGTGGCTGAAAATGCTGAATTATGTATTGTTGTAACAGTATTAGGAAGATCAATAGTTGTTAATTTTGTCCTAGAAAAAACAAATGATTCTAAAACTGTTAATCTTGAACCTTCTCCGAAAGTTACTTCTCTAAGTTGAGAGTCAGCAAAAATATTAGATCTAAGAGTACTAACATCATTAGGAATTCTTATTGTTTCTAAAGCTGAATTGGCAAAAGCAGCTGAACCTATATTAAAAACGGAATCTGGCAAATCAATAGTTCTTATGTTAGTGGATCCAAAGGCGAAATTAGAAATATTATTTAATTCCGACTCATCTTCAAAAGTTATAGTTGATAAATTGGTAGCATTAAAAAAGGTGGAATTGTTTATAACTTGTACTTTTTTGGGAATTTCAATTGAAGTCAAGTTAATATTGAATGCAAAAGCTGATTCAGCAGAAGAACCCGAGACAAATGGACTAATAGTAACAACATTAGGAGCTCAGTCTGCTCAGTCTTGTAAGGTAATTGTTGATTTTGTGTGTCATTCCAAAGCAATAACATCATTTTTCGATAATGTAGTTCCTAAAAATTGATTGATTCTCGGAGTTGGTGTAGAAGTTGATTGATCTGCCTCTAACTGAGAAGTATTCTCTTCAATAGATATTAAGGTGTTGTCAATTGATTTTGGACTTTCATTGTTATTAACTAGCAAACTAGTACCTAAAATTGAACCTAATCCTACTATTGATAATGAGCCAAGCAAAATATTCTTGTTATTTTTTTTTGATTTCATAATGTTACCATCCTCTAAATTATTTTCACTTGGAATTGAAAGTACCAAATGAATGAATAATAATAATTTTACCAAAAATAGATTGAAATAATTAAATTAAATTTTTAATTAGTTATGTAATTTTGCTATATAAATAAGAAAATTTCAAGCCTTTTATTTATTTTACAAATTATTTATTTTATTAATTATTGCTTTAACATTAAACCCTTTTTGTTTATAAAGTTCATCTCCATCCATTGATTTTCCGAATTCAAAAGCACCAATATGAAGGTTTTTTTGGTTGTTTTGATGAATTAATAATCATTTATAATCAGATGAAGCTTCAATTGTTATTAAGACTTTATTGGCCTTAAATAGTGATTCTAGATCCTTCTTATCTCAATTCGATAATTTATCTAAGCAAGGGACTGAAACAACTCTTGCATTTTTCAACTCTTTTGCAAGCATTTTTGCAAAAGAGACTTCAGAACCTGATGCAGCAATAACATAATCAGGGTTTTTACATTCAATTAATGAATAAGCACCCTTTTTAATATCTTTTAGTGAACGACTAGAATCAAATGATTCTAGATTTTGTCTTGATAAAATCAAAATATTTGTGTCAGTTTTTGATTCAAAAGCTTCAATTAAAGCATATTTAGTTTCAATTTCATCACATGGACGATGAACATAAACATTATCAATGGCTCTAAGCATTGGTAATTGATCAAACGGTTGGTGTGTTGGTCCATCTCCACCAACTTGATAAGAATCATGAGTAAAAGCAAAAATATTCGGAATTTTCATCATAGCGCCAAGTCTAATTGCGCTTTTCATATAATCCGCAAATACTAGGAATGTTCCACCAATGGTTTTTAACCCGCCATGTAAATTGATTCCGTTTGAAATTGCTGCCATTGCAAATTCTCTAATACCTAAATAAAGAGCATGTCCATTGTCACGAAATGATTTATCTGAAATTGCTATTTGTGTTGAAGAAGAAACATCAACTCCTAGCGAAAATATATTAGATGTTTTTTTGTGTAAATTACCAATTAAATCTTTAATATAAATTCTAGTTGCTAAATTATTTTTCTCAAATTTCACTTTACTTAAAATTTCATTAAAATCTACTTTATTATTCAGTCAAAGTTCGATTTCTTGGAACTTCTTAGGTTGTTTTTTCTTATATTTTTCAAGTTCTGAAGATCATTTTTCAAATTTTATAGTCCCTCTTTGAGTAACTAATTTATTGAAATGTTCATAAACATCTTTATCAATTTCTCAACCATTAAAATTTGTTTCGTAGTGTTTATTGAATTTAGCGATGTCTTCGTCTCCAACAATTCCATGATGTCCTTTAAATGATGCTTGTGAAGCTAAACCTTCTGCAATAATAGTTTCTACTTCAATAAAAGAGGGTTTACCACTTTTTTGAGCCTTAATTATTGCCTGTTCAATGTCGGCAGGATCATTGGAAATCTTTTGATAGAATCATTCATTTGCTTCGAATCTCATTTTTAAATTTTCGATACTTACTTGTGAAACTTCTGAATCTAGTTGAAATTTATTAGAATCATGTAAAACAATTAACT
>JBOGBM010000045.1:0-26736 GCA_051656205.1 Metamycoplasmataceae bacterium | reverse complement strand
GCAGAAGCTTTTGGAAATGAATTACCACCTTTTAGATTTAATTTTAGGCTAGAATTATAGACATCTTGGTTATTTTTTATAGTATTGGCAATTTCATAGAATAAATTGATATTATCAGTTTCTGAACCAAAAACTATTTTGGAAACTTTATGATCATTGAGCAATCTAACAGCTTCTTGAGCAAAAATATGAGCGGCTTGAATTACAAATTTTTGTGGAATTTCAATAACTTCACTTACTCCGTATTTTAAGGCAATTGCCTTTCTTTCTTCAAATGAAGCAATAGCTCTTTCGCCCCTTTGAACATAATTTCCTGACATTACAACAATAATTTTTTCATTTGGAAATTTATTTTTTATATAATTTATTTGGTAAATATGACCATTATGAAATGGATTGTATTCAGCTATAATTCCTATTGACATACTTTAAATTTTACTCATTTCTCTTATCATAAAAAAATAAAATTCATATTTATTTAAAAATGTTATAATAAATAAAATATATTCAATAGCAAAAATTGAAATTTAGAGGAGACAAAATGGCTATAGTTCCTAAACGTAAAACGTCCAAACGTAGAAAACGTGCACGTAGAACACATGATTCATTAACAAACCTGAATTTAATTGCTTGTAAAAACTGTTCTCAAAAAATTGAACAACATAGAGCATGTATGTTTTGTGGATTTTATAAAGGTGAAAAAGTTCAAGGTTACAGAGCATTAAATGATCGTTAATCTTCATCAAAATTAAGAATTAAACGGATAAAAGTCCGTTTTTTTTATACTTTTTTTAAAATAAATATCAAATTAAATATCAAATGTTATTTTTTTGATTTTTTTGTAAATATGATTTAGAAATATGTATAATATGGTAGATAGTGGGAAGGAGTGGTAGATGTTTTTAGGAACTTATTTTAGGTCAATTGACTCTAAAAATAGAGTAGTGATTCCTCCGAAAATGAGAGAAGAACTTGGTAATGTTTTTTATATTACCGAAGGTGAAGATAAAAATCTTGAACTAAGATCTAAGTCACAATTTGAAGAATTTGCTAAAAGAATTCAATCAAATAACATGATAGATCCTTCGATCAAGAAATATACTCGTAAAATATTTAGTTGTACTGTTGAAGTAGAGCTTGATAAAATTGGTAGATTCACAATTTCCGAACAACATTTAACTCCTACAGCTATCAAAAACGAAATTGTATTTGTCGGAGTTGGATCACACATTGAAATGTGATCTAAGGAAACTTATACAAAATCACAAAAAGATTTAGAAGATGAAGATTACTTATCAAGTCTAACAAATGAAATGTTCAAAAAGGGCATTAAATTATAGTGGATCATATTCCAGTTTTACTAGATGAAGTCATTACGAGTTTAAATATTAAAAAGAATGGGATATATCTAGATTTAACGCTCGGAAGAGCAGGGCACTCAAGAGAAATCTTGAAACGAATCCCAGATGGTCTACTGATCGCCTTTGATAAAGATATAAATGCTATTATAAAATCTAATAGTTGTCTTTCGGAGGCTGGAAGTAATTTCGAGCTAGTGCATTCAGACTTTATTAAAATTAAGGATGTGTTAGACAAACTTGGAATTAAAACCGTTAATGGAATTCTTGTAGACTTGGGAGTTTCTTCCCCTCAAATCGACGATAAAAGTCGCGGATTCTCTTATTCAAAAGATGCAAATCTTGACATGCGGATGGATCAGAGCCAAACATTGACTGCACATATAATTGTAAATAATTATTCTGAATATGAATTGATTGAAATTTTTAAAAATAACGCCGATGTAAAGTTACCCCAAGTAGTTGCGAAAGCCATTATTAAAAATCGACCAATTAATACGACTGAAGAGTTAGTGAATGTTATACGTGATAGTTTACCTGCAAAAATTGTTAGAATGAAAAATCCAGCAAAAGCTGTGTTTCAAGCGATAAGGATTGCAGTTAATAATGAGTTGGAGTCACTCAAAATCCTCCTAGAAAAATCAGTGGAAATTATGGAAAAGGATTCGGTATTAGCAATAATAACGTTTCACTCTATTGAAGACAAGATTGTAAAAAATTTTTTTGGAACCCTTATAAAAAGTAAAATTGATCCAAAACTTCCAATACAAGAAGAAAAAGAATGGGTAGTAAAAGTATATTTACCTAGTCAAAAAGAAATTAAATCAAATAATCGCTCAAGAAGTGCAAAACTTAGAGTCTTAACAAAAATAAAATAGAGAGGTAATTAGTTGATAAGAATGGAAAAAGACATTTTAGTTCTAATGAGAATATCAATTAATGAAATATCAATAACAGCAATTGAAAAATTTAATACAAGCAATATTGAAATCTACTCGGACAAATCTGTCCCTGATGATACCATAAGCTCAATTGAATTTGTTAAAGATTCTGTTAAAAAGATAGAAAAATTAATTGCTGCAACAATTAGTGAGGTATCAGTCATTTTTGACGCAACTTCACTTGCTAAAATAAAACAAAAACTTATTAGTGAAAACATTTCTAATTTAAATAATGAGAAAATAAGTGAGCTACATTTCGAGAGTGCTTTGGAAAAAGTTAAAGAGTATTATAAATTGAATAATTCGCAAGATGAAGTTCCAATATTATTCCAACCCTTCCAATTTATTTTGACTGATGAAGATGATCAGGTGAAATCATACAATGTCCTACCTATTAATAAGACGGCAAAAAGACTAGAAACTTTATTTTCAGTTACTACTTTAGACAGAAAACATTATCATAGTGCAGTAAATATTTGTACAAAAGCTGGCTTGAAAATATCGCAAATATATTCAAGTTCAAATGTAAGTCCATATATATTGGAAAGTGATGAAAAGAAGAATATATCAATTACAATGCAAATTGAAAAGCATTATTCAAATTTAATCATAACTAATAATGGAGTTACTGTTGTTACAAAGAATTTAAAGTACACTTTTGAAGATTTATGTAAAAAAATAGCAGAGGAATTTAAAATTTCTAAGAAAATAGTTTATGAACTTATTGTTAATGAAGGAATTATCACAAAGAATGATGAAAAACTTAATAAAATTATTTTTCACAAAAAAAATATGCATATTAAAGCATTTCAACTAACTGCGATTCTAAAATCATTTGTGAAAACATTGATTGAAGAAGTTGACGAATTCATTAAAATTAAGCATAAAGCGCTTAAATCTTATACTCTAAATGTTATTGGAAGAATTGAAGGAATTGCTGAAATTGATGAATATTGTAAGAGTGTCTTACCAAACAATAATATTAGTGTAAATAATAGACCAATTAATTTCTTATTACTAAAATATAATAATAGACTAATATTTGGATTAACTAAGTTATTAGATAATGTAAATAGAACAATTAATGTTAATCAAGTTACCATTAATACAAAGCCTAATATAACAGCTCAGAAAAGTTGAATGAAGCCCTTATACAAAAAAAGTAACGCTATAATAGTGAAATAATAAAAGAAAGAGAAAATTGATGATGAATGTTAAAGAAACAACCCCTATTGTTAATATAAAAGTAATAGGAGTTGGTGGTTGCGGAACAAATTCTGTTGCCAAAATGATCAGTGATGATTTTGAAGGCGTTGAATTTATTTTTGCAAACACGGATAAGCAAGCATTAGATGTTATTGAATCTGAGAATATTATCCACTTAGAAAGCGAAATAAATAATGGAATGGGGGCTGGTGCTAATCCTGAAATAGGAAGAAACGCTGCGCTTAACTCGGAAGAAAAAATTAGAAATAAAATTATTGGTGCTAAGTTAGTAATAATCACAGCAGGAATGGGTGGTGGAACCGGAACCGGTGCATCTCCTATTATTGCAAGAATCGCAAAAGAAATGGATATTCTAACAATTGCTATTGTTACAACTCCTTTCTGTTTCGAGGGTCGTGATATTAATTCAAAAAAAGGAATCGAAGAACTTAAAAAAACTGTCGATTCACTAATTATTGTTTCGAATAACAAGTTACTTGAAAATTATTCTGAAATATCATTTGAAGATTCATTCACAATGGCGGATAAAATTTTAAAAAACACAGTACAAATATTAACAGATATCATTCTGAAACCATCATATATTAATCTTGATTTTGCTGATGTTTGTTCGATAATTAAAGAAAAAGAAAATGCATACATTTGACAAGGAAGAGCTACTGGAAAGAATAAAGCTGAAAAAGCTGTAATGAAAGCCATTAATTCTAATATGTTAGAAAATTCAATTAATGATTCAACAGATGCTATTGTTAACATAACAGGCGGAAGTGATGTATCCTTAAAAGAAGTGAATTTTATAATGTCTAAAATTAAAGAACAAACTAATGAAAATATCAATATTATATTTGGAATTAGAAAAGATGCTAATATTAAAAATGAAATTCATGTTTCGATAATCGCTACTTCAGGAAAGGCAAACTACAAGTCTGTCGATAATGAAGTTGATGATTTATCGGATACCCTTGAAGGAAATTTTAATTCAAAAAATAATAATAACGAAATTGAATTTGATCAAGAATTTTCACAGATGAATACAAGCATTATAGATGAAACCTTTAAAATAACTGATGACGATGACGATGAGATACCATTTTTTCTAAAATAACCATTTATTTAATTGATGTTTCGAAAATTAAATATATTAATATTTAGGAAAAGGTGTTGAAAAACTTATCAAAATAACTCACTAACCTGAGTTATTTTTTTTTATTTTCAATTAAATAAACTATAATTTTAAAAAAATGCAAAAGGAAATCTTATCATGAAGGAAAATTGAATTAAAAATTCTCTTGGCTATGAATCAGGAATAAATATATACCAAGATAAAAAAATGTTTAATTATTCTGTCGATACTATTCTTTTAGGTAATTTCGCAACAATAAATGGCAAGATAAAAAATGTTTTAGAAATTGGTGTAAATAATGGAGCTTTAAGTATTTTTGTTTCCGAAAGAAGCGATAAAATACAAATTGATGCTGTTGAAATACAAGAAAAAGCAATCGAAATAGCTAAAGTAAATATTGAGATGAATGGCAAATCAAATAAAATCAATTTGATTAATGCTGATTTTAATGACTATGCTAAAGAATATGCTAAAAATCAAGGACCGAAATATGATTTGATTATTTGCAATCCACCTTTTTACAAAGTTGAAACAAAACCAAAAAGAAATGCAACACCAGAAATGTTAATTGCCACTCATGAATTTAAACTTAATTTAGATCAGATTTTTAAAGGCAGTTCAAAAATAATTGAACAAAAGGGTTATATTTCCTTAGTATTACCCCCTGAAAGATTAGTTGATGTTTTTATCTCTATGAGAAAATATAATTTTGAACCTAAAAGAGTCAAAATGATTTTCCCGAGAGAAGATCAAAAACCAAATCTTGTGCTTGTGGAAGCACGTTTCCAAGCAGGGTGAGGAACGATTTTTGAGAATAATATTTATTTACATCCTAGAGATAAAAATGTTCATAAATATACCGATGAAGTTTTTGAAATTTATAAACCAATTAAATTTAAGGAGAAATAGTGAAAAAGAAAAAAACTTTTTATATAACCACACCTATTTATTATCCGTCAGGAAATCTTCATTTGGGTCATCTTTATTCAACAACGATTGCTTGGGTAATTAGAAATTATAAAATTAAAATGGGATATGATGTTTTGTTTGGAACAGGTTCTGATGAACATGGGCAAAAGATTGAAAAGAAGGCATCGGAACTAAAATTATCTCCTCAAGAATACGTCGATATGCAATCAAACGTTTTTATTTCATTTTGAAAGAATTCACAAATAGACTATAATCTATTCAGCAGAACCACTAATCTAAAACATAAAGAAGCAATTGAGAAAGTTTTTAATTTTCTATTAGAAAAAGAATTTATTTACAAAGGCTACTATAATGGATTATATTCAGTTAATGATGAAGAATTTATCTCTGAAAAGGATGCTTTTATAAAGAATAATAAATATTATCATCCAACAAGTAAGCATTTACTTGAGTCCGTGAAAGAAGAGTCATATTTTTTCAAAATGGATAAATTTTCAAAATGATTAGTTGAATATAATATTGAAAATCCTGACTTCATTATTCCTTCAAAAATATGGCTAGAATTGAAAAAGAATTTTATTGATAAAAAACTAGAAGACTTATCAATCACAAGAATATCTTTTTCATGAGGAATTAAGATTAATAATGATCCCAAACACGTCGTTTATGTTTGATTAGATGCTTTATTTAGTTACTTAACTGCTTTAAATTGATCCCCAGATAATGAATCATCTGAATATTTAAAGTATTGAAAAAATGGGGATGAAATTGTTCAAGTTGTAGGGAAAGAAATAACTCGTTTCCATTGCATTTATTGACCTATTTTCTTAAAAGCTCTTAATATTAAATTACCAACTCACATTTTATCTCATGGTTGATTAATTACACCGGAAGGCAAAATGTCGAAATCAAAAGGTAATGTTGTTGATCCTATTCAATTGATTGAAAAATATGATATTGAAGTAATTAAATATTTCTTAATTTCACAAATAAATATCTTTAATGATGGTATTTTTGATGAAAGAATGTTAATAAACACATATAATTCTGATCTTGCAAATAATATTGGCAATCTTGTTTCAAGAGTTGTTGCTATGGTCAATCAATCATTTGATAAACCAGTTAAATTTGGAACTGAAAACGAACAAATCGATGAACGAATGCTAAAAAATATTTCAAGTAGTTTTGAAGAATATAAATCTTATTTAGATAATTTTCAATTAGATAAAGCAATAAATTCTGCAATAAATCTTGCAAAAGAATTAAATAAATATATTGATTTAACTACAGCTTGATTATTAAAAGATAATTTAAAAAGATTGGAAAAAGTTTTGAATACATTGTTAAATGGAATATATGCTGTTCTTTCAATGCTTGAAATTGTAATTCCCGAGAATGTCAAAAAATTGTTAAAATCATTAAATTTAAATTATATAGATTTCGAACATATTAATGATTTCAAAAAATTTGATAATGTTAAGTTAAATACCCACAATATTGTTTTTAATAGATTGAAAACTAAAGTATAATTATAAATTATGAAATTTCTAAAAACAAAAGTCTTTCAAGCTATACTTTTTAGTTTAACGTTGATAGGTGTTGGTGTTGGTACTTGATTTATCGCAAGTATTTTCATAATTCAACAAAAAGTTAATGATGTTAATCCAGGAAATGAAAATACAATAGAACTTAAAAAATCTAAGGATGTGCCTGTTACATTAATTGAACATGAAACAAATGGTTATTTCTTTTTTGGACCTGAAGGCCTTGCTCTTATAAATGAAAGAATAAAAAAAGATTTACAATTTGGCCCTGAAATTGAAGTACTTAAATCAATTAGATTTAATAATTTAAATGTCCTTAGTAGAAATGTAAACGGTCAATATAGCCCTTCCACTTTAGAAATGGATATTTCAATTGATCACTTTCTAAATGAATTTAGAAATATTCCTGTTGAGGAAAAAATTGAATTGGTTTTTCCTACTATTTTTCATGAATATGGACATCATTTTTCAAATATGTTTATAACGAGTATTGCCAAGAGCGATTCGAGAAATTCTGCAAAACTCTATACAAAATATTTTAACAATGCTAATATAAGTGCGCATAAAAATATTTCTAGTACATTTTTAAATGCATTTGAAAAGGCTCTTTATTATGATGATAGTGAGGTTAGTAATTTATTAAATAGTGATACTAATGATGTTTCGAGTGTTAAATCCGCTAGAAATCTTTATAATCTATCTAACAGCATTGATATTAAAAATAATATTGAGGGTGAGGATTATCTAGAAATTGACAAATTTAGATTTTCAAATAACATACCTTTTAGAAATGTGGAGGCTTCGTTTCCTGTAAATTCTGATAGATATACATATTTATTTTCTATTGATGAGCTCTTAACAAGAAAATTACAACAAATAACCTATATTGATAATAGAAATGGTAATTCCATTGCTAATAATACAACAACATTCTCTGGAACAGAATATAGAGATGGTTATTCTCCTTCAACAATGGCAACGGATATTTCAAGAAACAAATCTATAGAATATTTCGGGAATAATAATTATGGACTTAGTGAGAAATTATTGTTAATGGATTATCCATATGGTGGTCGTTTCAATAAACAAGACGGTTCCACAATAACAATTGATCCGACTGTTGAGGCGCTATGAAATGCATATTACGATATTGCCGGTTTTGACTATGGAATTTCTCAAATATATATGAATAATTCATCGAATCTATTAAGTAATTCATCAAGAACTCCGATGTCTAGTAGAGATTTTGAACTTATTAAATTTAATGGTTTTTTAAGTAATTCACCTTTAAAAAACTACAAAGGATTATTATTATTTTCTAAAGAAGGCTCTTATAAGGAGTATAAATTCTTAGAAAATAACTATCAATATAGTTTGATGGGCGCTAAAAGTGGAGTTTTAAATAAATCACGAGATTTAAATAAACAACAAAATAAATTTGGTTATAGTACCGATTATATTGATATCACAAAAGTGGATTTTAGTCATCCAATTCGAGTATGAGATGATAAAAACAATAATAATAGATATGATCCCTTGGAGTATGAATCATTAACAGTATCACCTAATAGACCGACATCAACTTTTAGAGAAAGTTTCGTAACTTGATTTGATAATGGGAATTATATTAAAGCCCAGGATACACAGGCTAAAAAGATTTTTGAAATTATCAATATAAACAATGAGGTGCATATAAGACCTTATGATATTAATTTACCATTAATAAACCCGCTTCTTAGATCCCAAATGATTGATTCTTCTGATAGCAGTGGAATTCAAGTTATTGACAATGTTATAGTGCTTAACAATAGAAACGATAGAAAAAAGAAATAAATAATAAAAATCTATAAACTGATTATTAATATTAATATTAACAATCAAACTATTCTTATAAAATAGATTAATGATGAAATCGATATATATGTAATAACTATTTAATTGTTCTTTAAAAGGAAAAGCAAAAATTGTAATTATATAATTAATAATAAGTATTGGTGAAAATATGATTGAATTAATTATTCCAAAAATATTTAGTCATCCATTTACAACTACGGAAATGACTATTGAGGAGAAATAGGATGCAAAAATAATTGATAAATTTCTAATTTTTTTATTTTTAATATCAGCAACAAATAATATAGCAAATGTTATTAGAAAAGTAAATATAAAAGATAATGAGAAGACGACAAATGGATTAATAATAAACATAATTAACATAATGAAAGAGAGTATATTAATTTTATGAAATTTATTTTTCAAATATTCTTTATTTATAAAACATAAAATTAGAAAGAGGATTGCTCTTAGACTAGATATTGGAAAATTAAGAATATATAAGTATAGGAATATTAAAATAAAACCTAGACAGTTTGCTATCGTTTTCTTCAATTTAAAAATCATTAGTAATTTTAAAATTATAACCATTAATAAATTGATGTGAAATCCTGATATTGTAAATAAATGAAGAATGGATATGTATTTAATTTTTTCATAAAGATTTTGATTAAGGTCTGTTTTTTTGCCTAATAAAATTAATGAAACATAATTAACATAAAATTCTGGTCCATCTTCCAAATAATTTAATATTTTTGCTCTCACAGAAGTTTTTTTATCTATTTTCGAGATTATAATTTTATTTGCAATATATTTAATACCTAAAGATTTTAAGTAGTAATAATATTGATCTTGTTTCTCTTTTAATGATTCAATATCACTTGAATTTACATTAATTAAATCGTCTATGTTAAAAATATTTTTAGTTTTCAAAAGAATCTTTTGTGAATTTTTATTAATAACATATCCAGTAGAAATAACTTGTGTTATTTTATAGTTACCTTCAATTTTGGTAATTAACTTATTGTTATTTAAAAAGAAATGACCCAAAAAAAGTGAAGGCATAAAAAACAATAAAAATACAAAATACTTTCAAGAAATCAACAAACTGATTATTATAAAGAAGCTTATGAAAACAATTCATCTATTTGCTCGAGTTTCTAAATATATAAAAGCAAATATTATTGTTAAGCTAAATAACAATAAATTTAAGAAAGATCAATATTTTCTTTTAAGAATGCTAGTGTTTTTTCACCAATACCTGATAGATTGTCAATTTCGTCTCATGTTGGAATTCCTTTATTCTCATTTTTATATTTAATTATTATCTTGGCAACATTATCTTTCACTCCAATAGCTTTAAGTTGATTAATAGTTGTTATTTCAGAATATTTAAGTTTTGGCATCTCACCAATTTTGTAAGGAACATTAATTTCGAAGGATTGATTTCGTTTCGTTTCTAAATTTAATAAATTAATATCTGCTGAATATTTCACATTTGCCTTGAAAATAATTTCTCTCGTTGTTTGATCTTTTCTGAATTCATAATCACCAGGTTTATTCACCGCACCAGTAATTGTTGCTATAAATTTTTCGTTGATACTATTTATTTGCTTTTCATCAGAAAAAAACGTATTAAAAATATATATAAAAACTAATGAGGAAGCACCCAAAGTTATTGAAAGCAACAAACTTTTCATCATTTTTTTCATATTTATCTTTACCTTCCATATATCTAATGTCGTTTTTTTTGACATTTACTAGATTAATGGACAAATTTAATCTAAATATCCATAAATATTTAAGAATTTAGAGTATTAATCATATAAAATTAAGGAAATATTTTATATTTTAGAACCACAATTATTTAAAAATAAAAGATTTCCAATATCTATATTTAATATATAATTGTAATAATAAAATTAAAATTAAGATAAGGATTAACGATTAAATCATAAGGAGAAAAAATGCCTGCTACTGGAATTACGATGAGATGTGATGAATGCAAAATGGAAAATTACATCACAAAAAGAAATAAGAAAAATCAAGTTGAAAAATTAGAGATTCAAAAACATTGTCATAAATGTAATAAACATACAACACACAAGGAGAAAAAATAATTATGAATAGAAGTATTTTAGAGGAGTTCTTTACTCAATTTAACTTAGATGCAATAGTATCAAAAGCTTATCAAACAAGATTATGATACTCTGAAATAATGGCATCTGAAGGTTGAATTGTTATAGAAAAGGAAAAGGCAACACTTTTTGTAGATAGTAGATATTTTGAATATGCGAGAAAGAATGCTAAAAATGTAGAGGTAGTTCTACTTGAAAATGAATCTTTTTCAAACTTCCTTAAAACTAAAAATTATGGAAAAATAGCTATTGAAAGTGATTATTTAGAAGTTACTCATTACAATAAGATAAAAACTTTCTTGCCGAATGCTGTTATTATGAATATTAAAGGTCAAGAATTGAGAATGCTTAAGAGTTCTGAAGAGGTGGCTAAAATTCAAAAAGCAATTAATATTTCCTTAGAAGCTTATGATAAATTACAACCTTTTATTGTTGAAGGTGTTTCGGAATTGGAAATTGATAATAAATTAAATTACTTAATGAAAAGATTGGGTGCTGACAAAGAATCATTTGATTCAATTGTTGCTTTTGGTTCTAACTCAGCAATGCCTCACCACCACCCAACTGAAAGAACTTTGAAAGATGGAGACATCGTTAAAATTGACTTTGGTAGTTACTATAAAGGTTATGCTTGTGATATTACAAGAACAATGATCTATAAAAAATCTGAAAGTACTCAAGTTGATCAAAGACTTGTGGAAATTCTTAAAATAGTTGAAGAAGCTGCAAGAAGAGGTCGTGAAGCTGTTAGACCAGGAATTAGTTCAAAGGAAATTGATAATATTTGTAGAAAATATATTACTGAAATGGGATATGGTAATAACTTTATTCACAGTACAGGACACGGGTTAGGAATTGATATTCACGAACTTCCTATGGTTTCTGCAAAAATGCCAATGATTTTAGAACCTGGAATGGTTATAACTGTTGAGCCAGGTATTTATATCGAAAATCTTGGTGGAGCCAGAATTGAAGATGATGTATTAGTTACTGAATCTGGTCATTTAGTTCTTTCAAGAAAATAAGAGAAGTTTATGGTAAGTGTAAACGATTTTAAACCAGGAATTACCTTCCAAATGGATGGTAATTTATATATAGTTATTGAGGCCTCTCATTCTAAACAAGGAAGGGGTCAAGCCAACGTTAAGGCCAAAGTCAAAGATTTAAGAAGTCAAGCAATTGTTGTTAAATCTTTTACCGGTGGAGATAAAGTGAAAAAAGCACACATCGAAAGAGTGGCAATGAATTTTCTTTATAATGATGGAAATAATTGTGTTTTGATGGATAATGAAACATTTGAACAAATTGAAATTGATTCTAAAAAGCTTGAATGAGAATTAAACTTTCTTATTGAAGGCTCGGAAGTTAAAGTTAGAAAATTTCAAAATGAAATTCTAGACTTAGAAATCCCATTAAATATTGATCTTGAAGTTGCTGAAGCGGCAGATGCAGTTAAAGGCAACACAACAACAAACCCTCAGAAAAAAGTGAAATTAGTAACTGGTTTTGAAATGGAAGTTCCTATGTTTATTAAGGAAGGAGATATTATTACTGTGGCGACAGAAACAGGAAAATATGTTGGAAAAGGTAAAAAATAATGGAATACATAAACATTAAAAATAGTACTAATCAAACAACAAATATTCATAAAAAAGTTTTTATTGATCTTGTTAAAATGATGCCTGATAAACTCGAAGATGTAAAAATTGTTGATGAACCATTCGTTTTAATTGTCAGGGCAGGTAAAAATATTAGATTATCTTTTGATTTCACTATCTCAAAAAAAGCAGATTCTTTCACAACGATCAGTAATATTAAAAAATTTATTATTGAAACATTTGTTATTCTCTTTGATATTAAGCCCTATAATATTTTAATGAATTACAAGGGAAGACATTAATCTTTTAGTATAATAATAAATGTTTAAAAACAATAAAATATTTGGTAGGTATGGTGAAGTGGTCAACACAGCGGTTTGTGGTACCGTCATTCGCGGGTTCGAATCCCGTTATCTACCCCATTTTTTTTTGCTTTTTTTGGGATAGAATGATTATTTTTGTTATATTAATTTTTTTCTTTAAAATAATTGTTTTTTTAACATATATATTCGGAGGAAGAAAATATGTTATATAAATTAGGAAAGATTGTTTCGATTGCAAAAAATTATTTTTTACTCGAATCAAATTATACGGGTTATGTTGTTTATGCACCCGAAATTGAAAGATTTGAGTTAGATAAGTTTCAAAAAATATTTATCTATCATCATAAAAATGATTACATAGATGTTTATTATGGATTTAAAGAATTTAAGGAAAGATTATTTTTTGAAGATTTATTATCAATTCAAGGAATTGGACCAAAAACAGGAATTGCAATTCTAAATGAAGGTTGAAAAAAAGCTCTTGATTTAATTGCTCAAGGAGAGTGAGAGCAATTATCTAAACTTCCACACCTAGGTCAAAGATCTGCTAGACAATTAGTTTTTGAATTTCAATCAAAATATAATTCATTGCTTACCAAAAAACCAACTAATAAAAACGAAAATGATTTGATTGAAACATTGCAAACACTTGGTTTTAACAAAAACCAAATCATTCATGCTATTGCCAATATAGATGAAAATGAGTCGATTGAGAATATGGTTGAACAAGCAATAAAAGTAATTTCAAGTGAACAACACAAGAAAATCACTCAGACCACGTAAATTCGATGATTTTATTGGTCAAAAAAAGTTAGTTCAGACATTAAAAGTAATTATTAAGTCTTCTCAGAGTCAGAAAAAACTCCCAGATCATATGTTATTTTATGGACCTCCTGGGTTAGGTAAAACTACATTAGCAGAACTCATCTCGCTTTATTCAAAACGTTCAATAATTTTTGTTCAAGGGTCATTGCTATTCGTTCGAGCTGATATTTTAGCAATTTTTGCAAATATAAACGAAGGTGACATTATATTTGTAGATGAATTTCATAGCATTAATAAAGGTTTAGAAGAATTAATGTATTCTGCTCTTGAAGACAGTGTTATTGATATTTCAATTGGTCCTGAAGGCGATAAAAAAATTGTTAGAATGAAACTTCCGTCTTTTACATTAATTGCAGCCACCACAAATATCTCTAAAATTAGTCAACCAATTAGAGATCGTTTTGGCTTAATTTCAAAATTAGAAAAATATAATCAAGATGAATTATCAAAAATTATTAGTAATTCATCCGTTCTACTTAATTGTCAAATAAGCAAAGAACAAGCTAAAATGATTGCAAATTATTCTAATGGAACACCAAGAATTGCAAATAGATTATTAAAAAGAATTATCGATTTTGCATATTTTTATAATGAGGGATTAATTACGGACAATATTGTTTTTAAAACTTTTAAATATCTTTCATTATTCCGATATGGATTAAATAATCTTCATATTGAATACATGAAGATATTAGAGGAAATATTTGAATTAAAAGCGGCTTCTCTTGATTCAATAATTAGTATCATAAATGAATCAAAAGATGTCATTATAAACGACATTGAATCTGTACTATTATCCTTAAAATTAATTTCAAAAACATCTAAGGGGAGAAAGTTAACAAATGAGGGTTATAAATACCTCTTAACTTACAATATCAATCCCTTTAAAATCAAATAAATCTGTTAGTTTTTAGTATAATTTAAATTATGTTTAGCAAGTTTAAAAAAATTTTTAAATTATCTAATTGAAAAAGGTGAACCATTTCATCTATTTCTTTGATTTCAATGGCAGTCGGAATTACTCTTGGTTCGGTTTATGCAGTTTCGGATAATAAGCCTACTAATGCTTACAAATCTGGCGCAGAAGTTGTGTTAAAAATGACTGAGATTGATGAAACTAGTGATGTTATCAAAAGACAAGTTGAGCAAAGATTAAATCTTACTCTTGGAGAAGATGCAACTTATGAAGTTATTTTAAATTCTAATGATTTTTTAACTGTTAGAGGTACAAATATTAATACTGATAGCGAAATGGAAGCTTTCACTTCTTTTTTGAAGGATAAAGAGGAAATAGTTGTAACAACATTAGCATTAGATTCTTTTGGAAGACCTAAAAAACTACCTTTTGAATTTAGTAATGCAACCATGTCAAACGGTTTTATTACTTTAACATTAAGTAATCAAATAATAGAAACAAGTGATATTTTAATTTGAAGAAATTTTGATGAACTAATTGAAATGGCAACAACGTTATATAATGATGAATGAACTGCGGTTGGTCGCGATCCATATAAATTTATGTTTGTAAATGGAATAACCGAAGCTGTTAATGGTGGACAAAATCCAATTTTAAAAACTAAAGATTTTGGTGGATTTGATGCAGTTGATTATTTGATTTCAAAAAATTCTTCACCCGCCGAAGGTTTATTTAAAGATACATTAAGTTTGGATTTTTCTTTTGCGCCCAAAATTAGTTTAAAACAAAAAGAAAAAATATTTTATAATCTTGATTATTCTGTTTCTTCATATAGTTTAGATTTACAAACATATAACTTCATAAAACCATCATTAGGAAATAATGCATATCAATTTTTAATAATTGCTGCGGGAGTGGCTTTTTCTTTCCTTGCAATATTTCTAATTGTTAATTATGGTCTGTTAGGCGCATTATCAACAATTTGTGCTGCCTTTTTAGTTTTTCTTGGCTTATTAATGATTACAGTCTTTAGAGGTGAATATTCACCAGAAGCAATTGCCGCCTTAATGGTTGCCTTAGGAATTGGTCTTGACTTTAATATTGCTTTCTTTGAAAGATTCAAGAAAGAATTAAAGGCAGGTAACAGTTTACAGAAATCTCTTAAAAAAGCTGATAAATTGACAATGAGCTCTTCTCTAACTAAAGTTTTTTCATTAATTATTACTTCGGTGATAATTTATGTAATTGGTTCATTATATTTAGGAACATTTTCTTCTCTTATTCTAATAATGTCAATCTTTGTTTCAATAGTAATGTTCGTTCTAATTAGAATTTTAACTAATTTAATATTGGGAACAAAAAAATTTGATAACAAAAAACATTTATTTGGAATTTATAAAGAAATTGAAAAACCTTTAAATGTTGAAGGTGAAAAATCAGAAGTTGAAATTATTACTAACGATGTTAAATTAAAACCTTCGAATGTTAAATGAATCTCAGCGGCCAAAAAAGTTTCTGTTGCAAGTTTAGGATTGATTGCCGCTACAGGTATTGCTCTTTTTACAACGTTTAGTTTTACAGGATCCGGATGAACAAGTGGTTTCAATACAAATGGAGCGCTTTCAAAACCAATTATTCTTAAATCCAAAAACCAACTTAGTTTGGATGAAGTTAATAATTATAAAGATCTCTTAATTAGTGAGCTGGGTATTACAAATGATGAAATAAGTACAAGAATAGTAAATGAAGCTGGTGATAAGTATTTAATTGAAGTCACAACCACTAAAGAAATTGATAATCTTAAAATCGTTGAATTAAGCAATCAAGGATTAGAATTAGTTACTTACTCAGTTCTGTTCGATGCCGCAAATAAGGCAATTCTAAATATTCTTTATATCTCTTTAGCTTCAATTCTAGCAATGTCAATATTTGTTTTATTTAGAAGTGATTGATCATTTGCGCTATCCATGTTTATTGGGCTTACAATGGCGATTATCTTCTTTATATTATTATTTACATTCCAAGTCTTTGCTTTCAATCTATTATTTATTTTCGGGTTAGCATCTGCAATATTGATAGCTGTTTCAAATAACATAACAATACTATTTAGAATAAAAGAAAAATTAAAAAATAGAAAAACTGAAGAATTAGTGAAAAGTGAATTAAAAGAAATTTCCAATGTAGCAATTAAAGATTCTGCAAAAAGATTATTGATCTCAAATGGATTATTAATTGTAATGCTATTAATTTTTAGTGTTATTCCAGGAGCGTTGCCATTATTATTTACAATACCTTTAATAATCTTTATCTTTATCTCGTTAATTATATCAGTAGTAATAATTCCATTCCTATTTAACATCTTTAAAGCATTCAAGAGCAAAAGAAAAAGAAATAAAATTCTTAATAACTATTGAGAAACTCAAATCATACAAGAACAAGTATTCCCGACTATTAATGATATTAATTAAAATTAAATATTTATTTGATAAAATTAATTTACTAAGGTAGTAGTTTGTTTAAAATGAAAACCCCAAGTGGGTTTTTATTTTGAAAGGGAAACATGATTCAAAAACCTAAAGGTACAAAAGATATATATGGAACTGATCAAGATATATATGAATCAATTTTTAAGTGTTTTGAAAAACTAGCAAAATCATATAATTTTCACAAAATATCAACTCCAATTTTCGAATCACTTGCTTTATTTAGAGAAACATCTGGTGAATTTAGCGATATTTTTACAAAAGAACTTTATTCTTTTAAAGATTTATCTAATCGTGAATTGGCACTAAGACCTGAAGGAACAGCTCCAATAGGTAGAGCAATCATCGAAAATAAACTTCTAACAAACAAATTACTTAACAAATTGTTTTATGTGGGTCCAATGTTTAGATATGAAAAACCTCAAAAAGGAAGATTAAGACAATTCTATCAAATTGGAGTTGAACTTATTGGTGATAATTATCTTTATTCAACAATTGAAATTATTCAGCTAGCTAGTAACTTTTTAAATCAATTAGGAATTTACGATTGTATTTTGAAAATAAATAATATTGGCACAAAATCAGAAAGACAGTTATTCGAAAAATCTTTAACAAAGTATTTTGAAAAAAATAAAAAAAGTCTTTCGGAGTTATCAATTTCTAGAATTCAGTCAAATCCACTTAGAATTTTGGATGATAAAATTGATTCCCAAAAACAGGTTGTTATTAATGCACCCAAAATTGAAGAATTTCTCTCTACTGAATCAAAAGAATCATTTAAAAACATTTTATCCTTGTTAACAGAATTTGGAATTTCTTTCGAAGTTGATCCAGTTTTAGTTCGAGGACTTAATTATTATACAAATGTCGTTTTTGAATTTGAATCTTACTCTCAATCTTTAGGTTCAAAATCAACTATTATTGGTGGAGGATGTTATGATAATTTAATCAATAATTCATCACAAAATATTTTCGGAGTTGGTTTTGGTGTAGGAGTAGAAAGAATATTTGAAATCCTAAAAGATTACAATGAAATTAAGGAGAAATCAATTGATGTTTATTTTTTAATAAGTAATCAAGATGAATTTTTAAAACTATTTCCTTTAATTTGTGAATTAAGAAATAATAACATTATTGTTGATTTTAATAAAAAATTTAATAAGTCTCAAAAATTATATTCTGAAGCCCTATATTTTAAACCAAAGCAAATAGTTTATTATGAACAATCCGAAAATAAAAAACTAAATATAATTACAATTAAGCAAATGAGTAATAATGTTAAAATTGAAGTTGATATAAATGAAGCTGTAAAATCAATTTTAAAAGGGAAAACAAATGAAAATAAATAATATTGATATCTTAAAATATAAAGAAAATGATTCTATTACACTTCATGGATGAGTCTCGAACATTAGAAAATTGGGGCACATGTCATTCGTTGATTTAAGAGATAGAACGGCTATTGTTCAACTTATTTTCCCTGACAAAATAAATTTTACAAAAGAATCAGTTCTTAGAATTACAGGTATTTTAAATAAAAGAAAATCGCCAAATCCTAATATACCGACTGGTAACTATGAAGTTAATATTACCGATTATGAAATATTAAGTAAAGCTAATGAATTACCATTTGAAATTAAGGACGATTTAAACGCTAAAGAAGATACTAGATTGAAGCATCGATACTTGGATTTAAGAAGACCTAAAATGTATGCTAATTTACTTTTGAGACATAAAATTCTTAGAGCTGCTAGAGATTTTTTTGACGCTAATCATTTTTTAGAAATTGAAACACCTAATCTTTCTAAATCAACACCCGAAGGAGCACGCGATTTTTTAGTACCAACAAGAATGGATGGAAAATTTTTTGCTCTTCCTCAATCGCCACAACTATATAAACAACTATTAATGATTTCTGGTTTTGAAAGATATTTTCAAATAGCCAGAGCTTTTCGAGATGAAGATATGAGAAAAGATCGTCAACCTGAATTTACTCAAATGGATGTTGAGATGTCATTTATTGAAGAAGACGAATTATTCTCGGTGATGGAAAATCTATGAATCAAAATTATGGAAGTTGTTGATTATAAATTAAAACCTCCATTTGAAAGAATGTCATTTAGCGATGCTATGAATAATTATGGAACAGATAAACCTGATTTAAGATTTGATTTAAAACTTTTAGATGTTTCTAAGATTTTCAAAAATACCAAGTCTGAGATCTTTCAAAAAGAATCAATTAAAATGCTGAAATTTGATCATGAGATATCTAATAAAGAAATTAAAATCTTAGAAGAAATTGGATTACAAAATGGAGCTAAAAGAATTATCTCTATCAAAATAAATAATTCTAAATTTTTAGATAATACATTAAATGCAAATATCCAAAAAGAATTAGAAGAAATTATTAAGAAATTCACTATAGAAAATTCAACATTAATTTTCGTGGCTGACGACTTGGATAATACCAATAAGTCGTTAGGAGCTATTAGAGTAAAGGCAAATGAATTATTTATATATGCAGATCCTAACGAATATAAATTTGTTTGAATCGTGGACTGACCTTTATTTGAAGAAATAGATGGACATATTTCATCAATGCACCATCCTTTTACTCATCCAACTCAAGATACTTTGAAATATTTAGAATCTGAGCCACTTAAGGTAAAAGCAAGAGCTTATGATTTAGTTTTAAATGGTTATGAACTTTCATCAGGATCAATTAGAATAAATGATCATGCTCTTCAGACAAAAATTTTCAAGACTCTTAAATTAGAAAAAGAACAAATAGAAGCACAATTTGGGTTCTTTTTAGAAGCGTTTAATTACGGAACCCCCCCACATGGAGGAATTTCTTTTGGTGTTGATCGAATAATTATGATTCTTTCCCAATCTAAATCAATTAGAGATGTAATAGCCTTTCCTAAAAATGCAAATGGAATTGATGTATTATCTAATTCACCATCAGAAATTACGAATGAACAAATAAAAGAATATGGAATCAAGAAAATAAAATAGACATTATTACTTATTTTGATATTGAATCCATTAAAAAAATTAATAAAAATGGTGTTTTTTATTACAATGACAATTCCTTTTAATTAAAAATTATAAAACCATAATGCTAAAAAATCAAATTGTAAAATTGTTAAAAAGTTCAGTAAATATTAAAGAATTTAATCTTTCCGAGTGGTAGTTTTATATTATTTTTTAGTTTTGTTAATATGATATAATTTTATGTGCTTAACAATAAGTAATAATTTTAAAAGGATATGGTTAAAATTTATATGATAAAAAACAAGAAAAACATAAAAATTTGGATGACAACTACATCAGTATTGGTGGTTGGATTGGGTGTGAGTGCTCACTATTTACAGAATTATAGCGAAAAAAATATTGAATTAACTAATGCTGAAACCTTATTATTAGATATTAATCATGAAACTAACCCAAGTCCAAGAATGTTTACAGGAACAACGTTACTTAAACAAGATG
The DNA here is from genome assembly GCA_051656205.1 of Metamycoplasmataceae bacterium. Taxonomy (GTDB): domain Bacteria; phylum Bacillota_I; class Bacilli_A; order Mycoplasmatales; family Metamycoplasmataceae; genus UBA710. The sequence continues at coordinate 6,002 of JBOGBM010000045.1, read as the reverse complement.
TGGAATTTTTAGGTTGACATACAAAAACAAATATTACTCTTGCTGATTGAGAACAGGCACCGAATGTAGTTACTATAGGTGGTACTGATCCTTCGAGTGCTCCATGAAGGTCAAACACAATTCTTAGGTCTATTGAAATCCCTGATAGAATAAGACAAATAGGGGTATCTTCTTTCCAAGATTCGAATATAACACAAATCACTTTTTCAAATAATTCATTATTAACAACTATAGGTGATAGAGCTTTTGAAAATTCTAAATTATTATCTCTGCGTATCCCTGATCTTGTAACCAATATAGGACCATTGGCTTTTAACTCTACACAAGGTACATTGGGAGGACGTAATATTTCCATGTTTGATACATGACAAGGAATTAATCCAACAGTGCCTAAATATGGGTTTCATCAATCTCAATGAGAGCTAATTAATTGAAGACAAAACCCTAAAAGACCATTTCAAGGAACTACTTTAAATGGTAGTGCAATTCTATCTATTGGTTGAAATACAAAAATGCGTATCACTCTTGATGATTGAGCTTATTGAGCTCCTAATGTTACTGAAATTTCGGGTGCAGCTTTTTTGGCTTCTCCTCTTCTAGCAATTGACATTCCAGATAAAGTAACTACAATTGGGAGTAGTGCTTTTGCCAATACTAGTTCTTTATTAGGAAGTAATGTTTCAATGTTGGAGTCATTAAAAGGATCAAATCCAACAACAGCTAAATATGGATTTACTCAAACTCAATGAGATTCAATTAACTGAAGAACAAGACAACCCTTTACAGGAACTACTTTAACTAGAACTGCAATTAATTCAATTGGTTGAGATTCAAGAAATAATATCACACTTGATGATTGAAATTTTTGGGCTCCTAATGTTACTACAATTGATTCCGGAGCATTTGATGGTTTACGTCTTACAGCGATTGCTATTCCTGATAGAATACATGCAATTGGCCCTACTGCTTTTGCCAATACAACTTCATTATCAGGAAATAATATTTCAATGCTGGAGTCATTAAAAGGATCAAATCCAACAACAGCTAAATATGGATTTACTCAAACTCAATGAAATTCAATAAATTGAAGAGCAATACAACCATTTACAGGAACTACTCTAACAAGAGCGGCAGTTAATTCGATTGGTTGAAATATACAAACTAATATCACACTTGCTGATTGAAATAATTTAGCTCCTAACGTTACTGCGATTGCTGCTGAGGCTTTTGATGGATTATCTCTTGTGACCATTACCATTCCCGACAGAGTAACTACAATTGGTGATAATGCTTTTAGAAACACTAATTCTTTATTAGGAAGTAATGTTTCAATGCTTGAATCATTACAAGGAACAAATCCAACTGTTCCTAAATATGGTTTTACTCAAACTCAGTGAAATTTAATTAATTGAATAGCAAGACAACCATTTCAAGGAACTACTTTAAATAGAGCGGCGATTAATTCGATTGGTTGAGATACAAGAACTAATATCTCGCTTGCTGATTGAAATAATTTAGCTCCTAATGTTACTGCGATTGATGCTGGAGCTTTTGAAGGACTATCCCTTGTGGCAATTGAAATTCCGAATAAAATTATTACAATTGGTGATAATGCTTTTAGAAACACTAATTCTTTATTAGGAAGTAATGTTTCAATGCTTGAGTTATTAAAAGGAACAAATCCAACTGTTCCTAAATATGGTTTTACTCAAACTCAATGAAATTCAATTAATTGAAGAGTGATCCCACCTTTTGAAGGAACTACATTAACTAGAGCGGCCATTAATTCGATTGGTTGAAATATACAATCTAATATCACGCTTACTGACTGAAATAATTTAGCTCCTAATGTTACTGCGATTGATGCTGGAGCTTTCGAGGGATTACCTATTGCGACAATTTTCATTCCAGATAGAATAACTACAATTGGGACTAATGCTTTTGCTAATACAACTTCATTATTAGGAAGTAGTGTTTCAATGTTTGAGTTATTACAAGGAGCCAATCCAACAATCCCTAAATATGGTTTTACTCAAACTCAATGAAATTCAATTATTTGAAGATCGATACCGCCATTTACAGGAACTACTTTAACTAGAGCGGTAATTAATTCTATTGGTTGAAATGTTAAAACTAATATTACACTTACTGATTGAAATAATTTAGCTCCTAATGTTACTACGATTGATGCAGGAGCTTTCGAGGGATTATCTATTGCGACAATTTTCATTCCAGATAGAATAACTACAATTGGAACTAACGCTTTTGCCAATACAGCTTCATTATTAGGAAGTAGTGTTTCAATGTTCGAGTCATTACAAGGATCAAATCCAACAGTTGCTAAATATGGTTTTACTCAAACTCAATGAAATTCAATTGCTTGAAGAACAAGACAGCCATTTCAGGGGACCACTTTAACTAGAGCGGCCATTAATTCGATTGGTTGAGATACCAAAACTAATATCACACTTGATGATTGAAATAATTTAGCTCCAAATGTTACTATCATTGATGCTGGAGCTTTCGAGGGATTATCTATTGCGACAATTTTCATTCCTGACAAAGTAACCACAATTGGAAATAATGCCTTTGCCAATACCATTTCTTTATTAGGAGGTAGTGTTTCAATGTTAGATTCATTAAAAGGATCAAATCCAACAGTTGCTAAATATGGTTTTACTCAAATTCAATGAAATTCAATTAATTGAAGAACAAGACAGCCATTTCAGGGAACTACTCTAACTAGAACAGCCATTAATTCAATTGGTTGAGATACCAAAACTAATATAACAATTGCTGATTGAAATGAATTAGCTCCTAATGTTACTATAATTGATGCTTCAGCTTTCGAAGGACTATCTCTTTTAGCAATTGCTATTCCAGATAGAATAACTGCAATTGGGAATAATGCTTTTAGAAATACTAACTCTTTATTAGGAAGTAGTGTTTCAATGTTTGAGTCATTAAAAGGATCAAATCCAACAGTTGCTAAATATGGTTTTACTCAAAGTCAATGAAATTCAATTAATTGAATAACAAGGCAACCATTTGAAGGAACTACTTTAACTAGAACAGCCATTAATTCAATTGGTTGAGACACACAAACTACAATTACACTTGCTGATTGAAATACTTTAGCTCCTAATGTTATTATCATCGATGCTACAGCTTTCGAGGGATTACTTCTTACATCTATTTTCATTCCTGACAAAGTAACCGCAATTGGGAATAATGCTTTTAGAAATACACCTTCTTTATTAGGAAATAACGTTTCAATGCTAGATTCATTAAAAGGATCAAATCCAACAGTTGCTAAATATGGTTTTACTCAAACTCAATGAAATTCAATTAATTGAAGATCAATACCACCTTTTGAAGGAACTACTTTAACTAGAACAGCCATTAATTCGATTGGTTGAGATACCAAAACTACAATTACACTTGATGATTGAAATACTTTAGCTCCTAATGTTACAATCATCGATGCTGGAGCATTTGATAGTTTACCTCTTTCGGCAATTACCATTCCGGACACAGTAACCGCAATTGGAAATAATGCTTTTAGAAATACAACTTCTTTATTAGGAAGTAATGTTTCAATGCTTGAGTTATTAAAAGGAGTGAATCCAACAGTCGCTAAATATGGTTTTACTCAAAATCAATGAAATTCAATTAATTGAAGAGCAGTGGCTCCTTTTGAAGGAACTACTTTAACTAGAGCGGCTATTAATTCGATTGGTTGAGATACACAAACTAATATCACACTTACTGATTGAAATACTTTAGCTCCCAATGTTACAATCATCGATGCTGCAGCTTTCGATGGACTATCTCTTGTGGCAATTACCATTCCGGATAGAGTAACTGCAATTGGAAATAATGCTTTTAGAAATACAACTTCATTATTAGGAAGTAGCGTTTCAATGTTTGAGTCCTTAAAAGGAGTAAATCCAACAGTCGCTAAATACGGTTTTACTCAAACTCAATGAAATTCAATTACTTGAAGATCAATACCATCTTTTGAAGGAACAACTTTAACTAGATCAGTAATTAATTCGATTGGTTGAGATACAAAAACTAATATCACACTTGCTGATTGAAATAATTTAGCTCCTAATGTTACTATAATTGATGCTTCAGCTTTCGAAGGGCTACCTCTTGTGGCAATTACCATTCCGGATAGAGTAACTGCAATTGGGAATAATGCTTTTAGAAATACAACTTCATTATTAGGAAGTAGTGTTTCAATGTTTGAGACATTAAAAGGAGTTAATCCAGCAGTCGCTAAATACGGTTTTACTCAAAATCAATGAAATTCAATTAATTGAAGATCAATACCACCTTTTGAAGGAACTACTTTAACTAGATCAGCAATTAATGCTCTTCGTTGAGATACACAAACTATAATTACACTTGCTGATTGAAATGCCTTAGCTCCTAATGTTACTATAATTGATGATGAAGCTTTCGAAGGGCTACCTCTTGTGTCAATTGAACTTCCAAATAAAATTACTACAATTGGTAATAATGCTTTTAGAAACACAACTTCTTTAGTATCAATCACTTTCCCTTATTCTCTATATAAAGATGATGTAGCAACATCTTATGGATTGACTACATTTCAATGAAATTCAATTGTTTGAAAAGATTTTCCGACAAGTGGAAAAATTGATAAAATTATTGCTAAATATCTATTAGAAGAAAATAATAATGAAATCACATGAGAAAGTATTAAAAATTTTAGTAGTATTGAATCTGAAGCTTTTATGGGTACTGATATTAAATCTATTGAAATTCAAGTTAAAGAAGGATTTACAATCGGAAGTGATGCTTTCAAAAACACTAATTTATTAGTAAATATTGTCCTTGATGAATCTTACAAAGATTCTGTAAATACATGAGGATTGACAGAACAACAAATCCAAAGTATTAATTTCAATAATGATATAAACCCACCTTTATCATCATCAGACGATATATGAATAATTGCTGGTTCTATTAGTGGTGGTTTATTAGTTGTAGTCTTTGGTGTCGCAGGATTTTTCTATTGAAAACATAGAAAAAAGAAAAAAGCTTTAGCTAATAGCTATGGTTATTCTCAAGAATATAATTATATTGAAGATACTCAAGACTATAATTATATTGAAGATACTCAAGAATATAATTATCTTGATGATACTAAAGACTATCAGTAATCAAACAATAAAATTATTAGACTAAAATTCATCATTGATGTAAATAAATGGTAAATAATTTATGTTATATAACTAAATTTCTTTAGGAATTTTCGAGTTTGAAAAAAGAAACATTAATAAATAAAAAAGAAAACATTATGTAAAAAACAAGTAATATTGTTAACACATTTTGTTTTTTTTAATAATTGAATACATACTAACTATCAATAATTAAGAAAGAGTAATTTAAATAAATAATGGTTAAAAATTACTTAAAAAAACAAAGTATTAAATAATGAAATTCTAGCCCTATAATATTTATACTTCTAATTAATATTTCAATGTTTAATGTTTAATCATGATATAATTTTTAGGATTGTTTCAATCAATATTTTTTAAAAAGGATTATTTATAATATGGATAAAAGTAAAAAAAGCTTAAAAGTTTTAATGACAACAACATCATTGGTTGCTATTGGATTAGGTGTAGGTGCTCATTATTTATTGAAAAATAATGACCAAAAGAGCGGATTAGTTGAGTTAGAAACTTTATCATCAGATACTAATAACGCTGAAAATAACCCAAGTACAAGAATATTTGAGGGTACAATGTTACTTAAAGCTGATGTAGAATCTTTGGGTTGACATACTAAAGAAAATATTACTCTCGCTGATTGAGAGCAAGCACCCAATGTATTACATATAGGTTTTGACGAATCACCAGTTGCTCCATGATATGGAAATAATATTATTAAATCAATTGAGATTCCTTCAAGAATACAAACAATTAATAATAGTTTTGGAGAATCGAGTATCACCACCGTTACTT
>JBOGBM010000044.1:0-4647 GCA_051656205.1 Metamycoplasmataceae bacterium | reverse complement strand
AAACAATTATCTTAACATGTTTACCGTCATTCTCATCTAGAGCTCTTCTTAGTCTCTTAACTTGCTCAACATTTACTCCATATTTAGGTTCTTCATTTTCGAACATTTTATCAACCATATTTATTGAAGTATCTATTCTGACTCCTCATAATTTATTTCCGAATTCCTTTAGGACAGCTAGTGAATCTGAAATAACATCATTATTAAAATCAACTAAAGCAATAAATTCTTTTTCTTCCGGAAAAGTTTCCATATAGGCTTTCATCGCAGCTACTAAATCACCATTGAAATGTTGAATTAAAATGTGCGGGATAGAACCAAAAATAACTTCTTCTTTACCTTGGGCTCCAACATAAGTTGAATGACCTATTATGCCAGCATCTTCAACAGCTTTACCATCAACTTCTTGATTAATATAATGATCACCACGATCACCCATATAAACAATATTCTTTCCACGAGCAGCTTTTATACATCTATATGAATTTGTTGCAATTGATGTTGAACGAGCAAGTATTCCATCAATTACTCCTTCATAAATACCAAAATATTCATATTTACCAGTTAATTGTAAAACAGGTTCTAATTTATTAATTATTGTTTTGTCTTCCAAATATTTAATTTCGTACTTAGATATGTCAGTATTTTCCTTTAATAATTTTAATACTTCTTTCATTCCGGATAACAAAACATCATCACTTCTTTGAAAGAATTGAACAGTCACAATACTGTTTGGTTTATACTTTTTAATTATCGATTCAGTTATCAAGAAATATTTTGCTACATACTCTTTAATTTTCACATGAATTCCTTTGGGTTGTTGTTTATATAATATTTTAACATTTATAAAAAAATATATATAATTTTAATTATGATTAAAAAATATTATGATTCTTTTGTCTCTTTTAGCAAAAGACACTTCGAAGAAAACCGAAAAATAATTATTACAAATGTCATATTATTTTTAGGATTAATATTAGTTTTGGTGCTTATAGATCAACTAACCAAAACATTTTTATTTACATGAGGACCTATTATTCCTGGTCAGAAAAGGCAAGGGGACGGCATTATAAAAGCTGACTTTGGAATAATTGGTATAAAGTCAGTTGCTAATTATGGGGTTACTGTTTTTGGAAGTTTATTTCCCACTTGATTACTTCATATTTTTAGTATTTTTATCTTTTTAATTTGTGGCACTTTTGCTATTTATTCACATGATAAATTATTAATTGTCGCAGTTGCCTTTACCTTCTCAGGAACCTTGGGAAATTTTTTAGATAGGGCAATGTTTGATGGGGCTGTAAAAGATATTCTGTTTATTCCTTGATTTAGAGATTTAAATTTTGTGAGTGGTGTTTTTAATTTTGCGGATACTTGATTATTTTGTGGTTCAATAACAGCCATTACATATATTATTATTCTTGGTGTAAGACATTATAAACATAATAAATTCTAAGTATATAAAAACCATCCGGTCAATAGGATGGTTATTTTTTAATAAATTAAAACCTGGTTGAAATTATTACATCGGGATATTAATTATATTTGCAACAACTAATGATGCAACAACTATAGCCGCAATCATTATCACTAATACAATTGACATTATTCAGTAAAATAATTTTCTACTCTTTGGTTTTTTAACTGCTTCAGAATCGTTTGTATTTGAAAGTTCTTTTGTTCTAGCATTAAGAGTTTTTTCAGCAGTACGTAACATTGGTTTTTGTCCTCTTGTAACAGCAGTGTTCCTTGTCATTCTTTGTTGTTGTGTCGCTGAAGAAGGTCTAGGTGGTCTTTCAGCAAGACCTCTTTCTCTAGTTGCATTCGCATCATTTCTAAAAGCAAATTCAGATGTTTCGCTTTGACGATTTTGATTTGGTAAATTTAGTGTTGAAGTTGCATATTGAGCATAAAAATATGGGTCAAATACTGAATTTTCATCGGCAACTATCGGCTCATTAACAATAGGTTCTAGAATAGTAGTTCGACTAGACACTTTTGAATTCTGTTGATTAGATTGTTGAATAACAGGTTGAATTATTGGTTGAATCAAGGTTTCAGTAACATTCGAATTAGTATTATTATACGAAGAACCACCCATTGTATAAGGATTAAATATCATTGTATTTGCACCTAAAGGATTTGAGTCTGTGTTTAACATTTGATTTGGCACTGCTGTAAATTCCACGGTTCCATTATATGGTCTTTGAATATTTGAGTTATTATTTTGTTGTCCAACTGGGACTCACACATCGTTTGAACCATTATTAAAATTTGTTGTGTTGAATCTATTGTCATTCGAATTCATTTCTGCTCCCTTGATTCCATAAATATTATGAAAGTTATTTTCTAAAATTTTACCATTATTATTACTATTATTTCCAAAATTATCATTTAAAAAATATTGATTCGACGGTGGTTTAAACTTGAATTGATAGTTTCCAAAATCACTTTTAAAATTAAAATCATTAACGTTAACACCAAAAGCACCCCTATTCATCATTCCATAATTTTGATAATTATAGTTAGGATTATAATTATAATCGGATGCAAAAACATAAGGTTGAGTATTCATGAAATTCATTTGTTGATTTCTATTATTTCCAGTTATATTATTTTCAGGGAGTTCAATTTCGTAATTGCCTGTAGTATTAGTTCCATTATTTTCTTGTCTTTCAATTTCGTAGTTGCCTGTAGTATTAGTTCTGTAATTTTCAGTGCGTTCAATTTCGTAATCGCCTGTAGTATTAGTTCTGTAATTTTCCGGTCTTTCAATTTCATAGTTGCCCGTAGTATTAGTTCTGTAATTTTCCGGTCTTTCAATTTCATAGTTGCCCGTAGTATTAGTTCCGTAATTTTCAGGACGTTCAATTTCGTAGTCGCCTGTAGTATTAGTTCCATTATTTTCTGGTTTTTCGATTTTATTATTTATAGAATTAATATTTTCTTGTTTTGTATTATTTGTATCATTGTATGCAACATCAATATCAAGAACAATATCTTTTTGATTGACTTTTTCATCTTTAATATTTGAGGGAGCGTTTCTCACCATATCTCTTATAACTTCAGGTCTATAAGTTTCTGAATGTTGTGGTTCAATTGGATAAGTATTATCATCAACGGTTTGAACTTCCTCTTTTTCTATTTTAATAGGCTTAGCATCATAAACGGTTGAAATCTCTTCAGCAACATCATTATCAAATATTAAGTATGAATTTTTATTATTGTAAAGTCTATCAATACCTTTTTCATCTAATAGATCTCTTCCTGTTTCTGGATCGATTTGTAATGAATGAAATAAATTCCTTTTTAAAATTCTGGCTGCATTCTCTTTTGTTCCAGGAACTACGCCAATTGTATGAACAAGTACATCATCTTGCATTTCCGATTTAATGTATCCATCAAAAGAGTCCTTTAGATTTTCTTTTCTAGTAGCCTTGGTACTAGCTTTTTGAAATCAAATGATTCCCACATTATTAAATGAAAGATAATAATTCAAACAATCTTCACGACTCTTAAAATGAGCAAGAGGCTTTTCATTAGCTTGTTTTAACTTTCATGAAAAAGGGAGATTATTTCTATTATATAAACAATAAAATTTTTTCATTTGTACCTCAATTAAAGATTAGAATTATTTTCTTAAAACAAATTATAACATTTTTTTTATTTAATTAATTTATGGAGTAATTATAATTATTAATAGAACATTTGAAATCTTTAACAGTTTTGAACATTATCATAGGAAGAAGCCTATAAATCAAAAGAAAGCAATAATTATTAATAAGGAAATAATGAATCTTAGGAATCCACCAGATCTCCTTATTATTATTGTATTTGGCATAGTATTTCTTAGCGGTTCTTGAGGGGCATTTGCATTAAAAATATGTTCAAATTTTGTTAATGTTCCAAATACATCACTAGATAGTAATAAAAAGTAAAACATGGAATTCTCATCATCGAAAATATTGTCCTCATGAATCATTTTCATCATCCAATTATAAATTTCTTTTGAAGCTAGTTTACTCTCAGGAATACTTCCATTTATTTTTTTGAGAGAGTTTTTCATTTTTTTAATGGTTTGTTTTTGAATTTCATCCTCTTCAACTTCTTTAATTAAAGATGCCTTTATTTGTTTAATGTGATTATTAGCACAAAAAGCTTTAAAAAGTTTAGTTGCTGTTTTATGTTTCAACATTTCAACAGTACCTTTACCACCAGATCAAAAAGTAAGTCAAAAATAAGAATAAGCAGCGACTATCTCTTTTTCAGTTTTATAGTTATTTCTTAATCTATCAAAGAAATATGTATCAGCTCTTGAAAAAGAAGAAAACATTTCATTCAATATTCCATAATCAATTTCACTTCTTCTATATTGTTTGTTATATTCTTTGTTAGATTGACCTGAATTTTTTTTGATGAATTCATCATATGTTTTCCGTGAAGAAGAATTCTTTAATGTTTCATATGCAGCACTGATTTCTTTAAACTTTTCTTCAGCATCATGATCTTTACAAACATCAGGATGATACATTTTCGCTTTAGAAAAATACGCCTTTTTAATTTCCGAGTCAGTAGCATTATTAGAAACGCCAAGAATTTGGTAATAGTTTTTATTCATTTTAATATTATAAATTATTTTAAATTGTT
>JBOGBM010000043.1:0-2987 GCA_051656205.1 Metamycoplasmataceae bacterium | reverse complement strand
GAAAGGTTGTGAAAGGAAAAGAAGGTATTTTAAATGAAGTCAAGGATTTTTATGATATTTTATTTAGGAAAGATGTTATAAATGAGGAAGATGAGGAGTTTTTATTGAATCAAATTGAAATAAAAGTAAATGAGGATGACAAGAAAATGTGTGACAAAGAAATAAAAGAAGAAGAAATAGAGGAAGCTATAGATCAATTGAATAATGGTAAAAGTCCAGGTCTGGATGGGTTACCATCTGAATTTTATAAGGTGTTTAAGAATATTTTAACGCCCATTATGCATGATCTATTTATTGATATTTTTAAACAGAAAAAATTAAGCGAAAGTATGAAGAAAGGAATGATCAAGATCATATATAAAAATAAAGGAGAAAGAGAAGAACTTAAAAATTATAGACCACTGAGCATGTTAAATACTGACTACAAGATACTGGCCAAGATTTTAGCAAACAGATTGAAAAAGGTGATTCCAAATATTATACAAACAAATCAAGCATATGGTGTTTTAAATCGAGATATATTGGATATAGTAACAAGTATTAGAGATTTAATGTGGTATATGAAAGAAAAAGGGGAAGAAGGATATTTGATAAGTATAGATTTGGAAAAGGCTTTTGACAGAGTAGAGCATAAATACTTATTTGATATACTGGAAAAATTTGGTTTTGGAGAAAATTTTATGGCATGGATAAAATGCTTATATAATGACATTTTAAGTTGTATAAAAGTAAATGGGTTTTTAACAGATTGTATTAAGATATCAAGGTCTATAAGACAGGGATGCCCATTATCAGCACTTCTGTACACTTTAGTTGCGGAACCATTAGGACTTGCTATAAACAAAGAAAAAAAGATAAAAGGAATAGTTGTAGAAAAGGAGAATGTGCAGCCTAAAATTTTTCAATACGCAGATGACACCACTTTGTTTTTAAAAGATTATAGGAGTATTGAAAAGGCAATGGTAATATTGGGAAAATATTGTGGTGGAACAGGGGCTAAAGTAAATTATGATAAGACAGAATATATGAGAATGGGGAGAGTAGAAACTTTAAGAACACAATGGAACTTCAAAGAACAGTTGAATGAACTAAAAATATTAGGAATAACACTGGGAAGAGATGAAATTAGAACAAGAGATCTGGTTTGGGAGGAGACTATAGGAAAAATGGAAAAAAGATTAAATTTTTGGAAACAAAGACAATTATTTCTAAAAGGAAAAGTATTGGTTTTAAACTCTTTATTTCTATCTAAGATGTGGTATAATCTAAGCGTGGTCAGTCTGCCAATATGGGTGTATAAAAGAATAAAAACTTGTATTTTAAAGTTTTTATGGGATGGGAAACCAGCTAAAATAGCATATAATACAATAATTGGAGAGGTAGAAAAGGGGGGTTTGGGACTGATAGATCCTATGATAAGAAAGCAAAGTTTGAGAATAAAGACTGTAAAAAGATTTTTAAATAAGGATGATTTTATATGGAAAAAAATCATGAGTTTTTATATAAATAAGTGTGGGAAAATGGGGGATGATTTTATATGGATGCACTTTAAGGACATTATGATAGAGGGGATACCGGAATTTTATAAAGAAGTTTTAAAAGAATGGAAAGGGTTTAAAGAAAATGTATATATTGAGTTTAAAGGGAGAGAGCAACTATTGAAGCAACCACTTTTTTTAAATCCAAATATCAGAAACAATAGAAACACATTTTTTTATAAAAATTGGTTTAATGCTGGATTAAAACAAGTTAAAGACATTTTATATGAGGTAAAAACAGGATTTCTACCTGTACAGGCTATTATAGACACATTAGAGGAAAATGAAGAGATAGAAAATAAGCAATTGATTAAGGAACAATATTGTAAAATAAAGGAAGCCGTACCAGTAGAATGGATTAAGAGTATTGATGAAAAAGTAAAAGCTAATGAAAAACCAGAAGTATTTTTAAAAAGAAAAGATGAAACAATTTCTTTTAATGCTTGTATTTTAAAAATGTTTTATGGTTGTTTATGCAATGCTGCATTTGAAAGACCAAAGTCAATTGAGTATTGGGAAAAATTGTTCAAAAATTTTGATGCATCAAACATATGGAGAAATGTGAGAATGAATTTAAAGAGTCCAATGTTAGAAAATTTTGATTATTTATTAAGACATAACTGTATAAAGACTGACATGGTATTGTGTAAAATAGGGTTGATTCGAGATGAAAAATGCAAAGTATGTATGGAAAAAAAAGAAGGTGTGTTGCATTTGTTTCTAAATTGTAAAAAGTTGAATGGTTTCATGAAAATGTTAAAAAAGATGATAGGTGACTTTTTATTTGATAAAAGAATAATTGTAGAAGAATGGGAAACAATGTTTTTATTTGGTTTTAATGGTAAATCTAAGAATAAGTTTGCTCTAAATTTAATGCTAACAGTAGCAAGATTTGCAATATGGCGAAGGAGAAATCTAATGAAACAAAAGAAAGTAGAACTTTCAATAAGTGTGTTTTACAAGCAGATTTTGAGAGATGAAGTGAAAGTTTTGTATGATTATTTCTACATGAATGGGAAAATGGAAATATTTGAAGAATGCATAATAAGGAATAATGCATATATTGTTAAAGCAAGCAATGGTTTTGAGATTGTATTGCCTGAAAATATTTAAAGATGTATTGTTTATCTTTGTTGTATTTCCTCTGGTTTTTATGTCTTTAATTTTGTTTTAAATGAAAAGTGATGTTTTTTATCAATAAAAAAAAAAAAAAAAAAAATCTCGTCTGATCTCGGAAGCTAAGCAGAGTCGGGCCTGGTTAGTACTTGGATGGGAGACCGCCTGGGAATACCAGGTGCTGTAAGCATTTTTCTTTGACTAAACAATAAAAAAAGAGTGTATTAATGTCTTAAATATCTGAAATTCTGTACAAATCTCTTAAATATCAATGTAATTTTGGTTTTACTGGACCAACAGTATTGGAATCTCTTAAATATCAATGTAATTTTG
>JBOGBM010000042.1:0-2546 GCA_051656205.1 Metamycoplasmataceae bacterium | reverse complement strand
TAAAATATCATTATCCCTTGGATGACCTTTAAATCAAACAACAATCTTTTCTTGTTCAGAAACCTCGGGAGTAGTGGCAATAGCGTATTTTTTGATAGCCAATAAAGTTTTACCATTACTAATAGCATTCTCTAGATTTGCCATCAATGAACCAGCATAGACATAATTGTTATGATTATTCATTTCTGCTATATAAATTTCTGGATCAAAACCTTGATCAATTTTTAATATTTGTCTTATAGCCTCTTGATCTAATTTTTTTATCATGGACATAACATCTAAATTCTGAGCATTATACGGAGAAAATATATCATCAGCACCATGTTTATAATTCTTAGAACCTAATCTATTCATTTCTCCGATAAAGTCCGTTGTTGGTAAAAAATATTTCGATGAATTAACCTTTTCCCTATCAAACGTAATTAGAGATGTTAAATATAAAAGTGCATTATTACCTTGAAGAAATTCCTCTTTAGTAATATCATCATTTTTCATTCTATCTTTCATAAGCATAGCATTAGCATAAGTTTGAGTTTCACTATCATATAAGTTATCAGCCAACAAAAAAGCTTGTTTTAATTGTTCTTTAAAAAATTCAACTGATCACGTTCCATCAGAAATGAAACTCATCGATTCTAGTTTTGACAATAATGAAAATTCATTATATATCTTTAATCTATTAATAGGAGTGTTCAACCCATTGACATATAAAATGATTTTTTGTGCAAAAGAATAATCATCAAAATATCCATCAATTTTTTGATTTGGACCAAACTCTTCATATACCTCTTCCAAAAATTGAATGTTGTAGTTATATTTTGCAAAATTATCTATCGAAGATTCCAAGTCCGTTTTTTCGAAATATTTAAATTGAACATTAGGAAATTTATCCTTATTATTAAAATACTCTGGATCTAAATTTATACTATCAACAACATAAATACGAATAATCTTATTTGGATTTAATTCTAAAATTCTCATTATGTGGGCTACGACTGAAAATCTTGTTATAACACCTATAGTTGATATCTTATAAAATAAAACAGTATCAGTGTGGGCTTTTTCTTGAGCGTCTTGTTCTAAAGCATTCTTTAAATATCTGCTTTCATTATTTTTCTCATCTTCTCTTGTTCAACCTATTTCTATATTATCAGTAATTGATGTAGATGCCTTATCCATCAAAACTTGAGAAAAGGAATAACCAATAAAAGTAACTGCTGAAATTGTAGATAATGCAACAGCTAGTGTAGCCAATAATTTTTTATTTTTTTCCATAACTCGATCTCCTTTTTGATGAATTTAATTTTTTAAACATTTTTTGAACATTGAAAAACTAATTGCACTATTAAAAATAAACATAATAATAGCTAGAATGAAATACTTCTTTTTTTCTTTCATTACTCATTGAAAAAATCATTCATTATTCACAATAATCTTCATTAAAATAACTAAAGTAGTTATTAAAAGAATTAATCAGAATCCAAAAGTTGTGCCTGCTAAACTAATTCACAGAATATTATTTAGTGGATCTAAAAAAATCTTAGATAACATAAATACAAGTAAACTGAATAAAGCAAAATTTAATAAAGAGATATAAAAACCGCAATTTACTATTTTAGAAAAATATTCTTTATTGATAAGATTTTCTTTTTTCATCATTAATTTAAATTAAACCTTTTGTTTCTTTAAAGTGAAGTGCAATAAATATCGCTCAAGAGAAAATAGGTAATAATCAAAAAATAATTGCTGATGTTCAAAAAGGAAATTCGTTTTCATCTTTTAAAATATAACTATTTTTATTCAAAATTACTTTTGCATATAAAAGAATATTAACCACACATGCAACTAAAAAAATTATTGAACAAGCAATTAAAATTGGCACTCAAAATGTTTTAAATGAATCAAGGATGATTAAAGTCGTTCCTGTTGCCACTAGAGCAAATAAACCGAAAGCTAAAATTGATAAAATTGCTCCAATAATTGATATTGCTAATAAGGATATTTTTTTATTTGTTTGTTGTGTATTTTGATTCATAAGTAGATATATTATAACACAAATAGATGAATTAAAAAAGAAATTCTATTTTTTCTTGAATTTTATTGTTTCTTGAATAGAGCCATCCACTTTTCTGATGATTACTGATGATTCATTATTTCCTGCTAATTCCTTTACAATAGCAATAGCTTCTTCCTTAGTATCAACAATTCTTGTTACTTTAGAGGCATTTTCCTTTTTAATTTCTCATCCAAGTTTTTTTCCAGTTTTATCTTTTCTTGCTGAAACATAATAAATATTTCTGCCTGATGTTTTTGTTGTCGTTTTTGAAGTTGATGAATTCGACCCGTTTGCTTGCTCTTTAAGTTTAAATGAAGTTTCTAAATTCATTCTGTTATGTTGTTTCATGTCTTTTTCCTTTTGCCTTTTATTTAATCTTTTTCGACTTAAACTTTTTTTCACTTAAAATAAATTCATAATAGTACTCAAGTGCTGCTTCCTTAAGAAAATCAGCTTTTGTGAAAAATGGGCTATTTAATCAAGCAAGTTT
>JBOGBM010000041.1:0-40457 GCA_051656205.1 Metamycoplasmataceae bacterium | reverse complement strand
TATTGTATGAAGACCTACACAATTTACGGGAACAATTTTAACTAGAGATGTTGTAATTGATTTGGGTTGACATCTTTTACCAAACATCACAAAAGCTGATTGAGATACTTGAGCTCCTAATATTCAACAAATTGGGTCTATTTCGACAGATCCCGCATTTGCAGCTTTTAGTAATAACACAATCCTTGAATCAATTTTTATTCCTGCAGGTGTAAAAACAATTACACAAAATACCTTTCTTAATACATCAAATTTTAGAACAATAACATTTGAAAATAATTCTCAATTGGAAAGAATTCTTGACAATGCCTTCCAAGGATCAGGTATATCAGCAATTAACGTTCCGAATGGCGTTAATTCAATTGGTGCAAACGCCTTTCTTAATACAAATTCTTTACTTGGAAATCAGGTTTCAATGGCAATTAGACTTAGAATTTCATCAGCACCTGCTTATGGTTTTACAAGTGCACAATGAAACTCAATTGTTTGAAGAGGATCAATAGATTTAACTGACAATTTACTAACTTCATTTAATGTTGATTTCCGTGAAAACGAAAGTGTAATTAGTTTATCGCTTTGAAGATGAAGACCCACAACTCTTATGACACAACCTGCTCGTGAGAATGGTTTAGCCTTACAATATGCCTTAGGTTCTTCGCCTAATAATTTAGTAATTGGTTGAAATGATTTTACTGGCTTTAAAACTGCGATTACCAATTATTCGACAAATCAAGATATTTTGTTGACAGAATTAAATATTTATGCAAGAATGTATCTTCCAACAGGAACTGGTCCAGCAGGTGATGTCATTGGTAATGTGCACTTTTCATGAAACAGAGATCCAGTAAAAATTTATGACCATTTATCAGGAACAATAGGTAACTTCTTCTTAGCAGCGCCAAGTACAACAACAATTGTTCCAGCAGGAAAATTTATAAGAACAAGTTCAAGAGTGCTTGATACCTGAGCTAATTCATTACAAGCCGAAGGAACGCAAGCGGACGAAGTAAAAATTATTAGTGAAGGTGGAGTCTTTGATATTCAATATTGAAGAAATAGAGGAGTTAAATTAGAAGTTAGAACATCTAGCACGCTTCCTTGAGTTGAAATATCACAACTTAATGTGGACGTTTTTGATGCTTCAGCCACAAATAGCATGCAATTCCGTTTAAGTGTTACAAATGCTACATTACATCAAATTTATGGAGCAGTTGAACCTTCGACAACACCTCCTGGTATAAGAACACTTGTTATTACTAAGGATATAAGAGCTAAAAAAGCATTACCAGGGGTTAGAGCTTCAGATTTAAATTCTAATAAATTGGTTGTTTCAGGAACTACACATGCTTTATCTATTACTGAAGATCCCACACTTTATACTGTTTCAGGATTAAGTGTTGATGTTGCTAAAACATTTTTCCAAATTAAATATAGTTATGATGGAGTAAATTATTTCACTCAATCTGATTTTATAAATGCATTATCAGCAATGAGGGCTCTACAATTAAATAATTTAGTTTTAGGTAATTTTAAAGTAAAATATGAATTTACGGCGTTAGGTTTAGCAACTTACTACTCAATTGAAGTTGCTAATGATCCAAATGCTCTTCCGACAGCTATAAGAACTCTAGATGTTACAAATGTTACAAAAACTATTGATGCTACATCTCAAATAAATGATGTTGCAGGAATAATAATCACTGGTTCAACTGAGAATTTAATTTGATCTAATGTGGGTACAATACCTGCAATTGCTCCTTTTGTTAAAATTGAATTTGGAACCTTTACTCTTCAACCAAGTGGAGCGTTTACATATGGCTGATCTGAATCTCAACCAAGTTCGATTTTATCAACAACTCCACCTCCAGGATTTGACCAATTTCCTTTAGCGATTAGATTTATGCCTAAATTACCAACTGATAGAGTACAAATTGGTTCTATTAATAGTTCGGGAGCGTTTATCGATTCTAATACTACAAAGGGATATGAAGTAAATGTTAATTCAATACCTACGATTATTAATATCAATACCTCACAATTGGCTGATAGATTATTATTTACTGGTTATGCAAATAACTTAAATAATGGTCAATCTTCGGCTGCAATGGAAGCTTCTGCGATGCAAATTGTTGATGCATCATTCAGAAATGAAGTTGAACTTAAATATTCAGTTTCAATTCTACCACCTGATCAATTTTTCTCATTAGATCAATTAAAAGTAATTTTAAGAAATTATATAAATGATTTCACAAATCCAACGTCAGGAATATTAATTTTTGATAATGGAGTAATACCTGGTGTTACTATTAACGCTAAATTTGTTGCTAAAGATCCATTAAAATTTGCTGTTGTTTCTTCTCCAACAGAATTAGTGCAACTGAATACAAGTGGTATTATAACTTCAGTTGATTTAAGAGCTTACATTCAAATTTTGCAAACAGAAAAAACTATTCCTTCTGGATCTTCAACTTCTAATTTAGGAACATTAACATTCCCAACAATGCCAGGTGGAAATGTACCGTTCCGTGATAAAACATTTGAACAAATCGCTGCAATTTTGGAAAGTTCAATAGATATTGAATTTAGAGCTCCTGGCTTTCATGGTGATGGATGAGTTCCGTTAAGTGAAATTACAGAAATCAATGCTAGTAATGAACTATTTATTAGATATAATGTCAAAGTTCCGGCAAGAGGTAATGTTGAATTATCACTTGTAACTAACAATGATTACTTGCAACATTTAGCTGTTGGATTCAAATTAGTTATTGGATTACCGATTGAAATTCAAGTTACTCCAACTGACTTAATAGATCAAATTATTTTAGGGGGAAATACACAGGCATTAGAAATTAATGATGACGCTGTATATGCTAATCTAATTGCAAAAGATCCTATTTATGCTGGTAAAGTTCAAATATTATATTCAATTGGTGTAACACCAATGGCACTTGATCCAACTAAACCTTCTGTGACCGAATTTGATAAAACAGATTTTTTAAGATTACTAATACTTAATAAAATAGATATAGTTCAAGCTCAAAAACAAATAACAGGAAGATATGCTTTAGCTCCAGGAATTAGCCCAGAAGATTTCCAAATTCAAGATGAAACATCAGTGATTCTTAATTCAAATAATGTTCTCTTATTTATTAATAAAGCTAATTACTATGATATCGCTAGAACAGTATCGGTTTCTGGTACATCTACAGGAATTATTTGAGGACCTCAAATTGACGAATTACTTTCGATACTTTCAGAGGGATTAATTTTACAATATTCAATTGATAGTTCAGTTGCTGCAACAAACCCACCCAATGATCCTAGATGAACAACAACACGCCCACTAACAATTTCTCCATCAGAAAAATTCTTAGTAATAAGATTAGTAACCAAAACAGGATATATCTTTGAAGAACAAATTACAATGTTTAATGTAGATACAAGCAATGTTCTTTTAATTATTGATGTGCAATCTTCATGAATGGATAGAATTTCTATTTCTGGTAATACAAGAAATATAATTGTTGATACAGCGAGTTTTAATCAATTTTTAGCAGCTCAAAACGTTCCAGGTAGAGAACACATTAGAATTCAATATTACTTCGGTGGAACTGTACCTGCTGATTTAGGAATTCCACTTGGAACTGAATGGTTTAGTGCTGCACAAATTACAACTATTTTTGAAAGATTAAGAGGAGCTAAAAATCAAGAAGAGCTAATTCTTTTCCGTAATTCATTAAGAGCAAGATATTCATTAACTGATGAAGGATTTAGAGATTATAGATTTACAATTAATGGTGTCTTTACAGATCAACAATTCCCTTCTAATCCTCTTTTCTATAGAGATTTAGTTACCGCAACAGTTAATCCAGCATTCAAAGGTTACATCAACTTAGATTTAATTAATAGATTTACACCAGATGATTTTGTTATTACTGGTTCTGATAAACTTCCTGAATTAGTAGTAAGTGATGGAATTGCAAATATGCTTAGTTACTATACAAATCAGTCACTTACTCCTTTTGATATTTACTATACAAATGTAAAAGATGATTTCTCTGCTGGTTATAGATTATTTAATCAAAATGGATTTATAACACAATTTGTTCCAGGATTTGTTATTAACTTAGATGCAGATGGAAAAGCATTACCAATTTGATTTAAAATGGTTGCAAGACCAGGATATGACATTTGGGAAAATGACCTCCTATTAAGTGGTGGAAAAACACTTGAAATTTCGAATTTTGACATCCAACCAAAAGTAACCAATCCATTAACTAGTCCGCCTGACATTAGATTTTTAGCTCCAGATGGAAGTAGATTCTATCAAGGTGAGGGATCGTTTTCAGTATATGTAAGTGGAACAAATACATTAGTAGATTCTACATTCTTAAATGCTGAATATCCACTTGTTAAACCTGACGTTCTAAAATTAGAATATAACATTAGTGACGTTCTATATACTCCAGAAGAAATGGAAGAAGTTGCGAAGGATCCAAGTAAGTGAACAGATATTTTACCTACAAACTTAAGAGTTGGTAAATATGTTATGGCAAGAGTAGCTATTAATAATGATATTTTTGACTTGCTTGGTGGTGATACTATGACATCTCAAGTTAGAGTTAAAGGATTGCTTGTTCGTGCAGATCAATTAGTTGCTTCAAGTAGTGTTACTTTATCTAATAGTGATATCTTTGGTTATTCACCATTAGATGGTCAAACAAAAATTGAAGTTGCTTCAATTGAGGAAGATCCATTAGGAAACTATCTTGGTGCTAATTTAGAGATGTCTGTTGAGACAATCTTTTATGAAGACATATCAGGAAACATAATTACTGATGTAAATGGTATTCCGATTGTTGTTAGAGAAGAAATTGGTTCTACACTGGCCGGTTTCTATCAAGATGCTTTTGGAAATAACATTCTTGATGCAGCAGGACAACCAATCCCAATGTGAGTTGTTGAAATAGATGGTGTAGAATATCCTGCTCCTCCAGTCCGTTCAGGTGTTTGACAAACTCCAATGGCAATGAGTGATTGAACTGTTCCCGGTTCATTTACTCAAGATGATACAAATGACTTGCAGTGAAGATTATTTAGAAATCAATTTGTTAGATTCTCATTTGTTGAAAGAATTGGCGAAGGTACTCCTGTTGACCCTGATTTTCTCTTTGATACAACTTTACCAGTTACAAAAGATGTTGAGTTAGGTAATGATATTAAATATATTATTCCTAATAACGGAAT
The DNA here is from genome assembly GCA_051656205.1 of Metamycoplasmataceae bacterium. Lineage (GTDB taxonomy): Bacteria > Bacillota_I > Bacilli_A > Mycoplasmatales > Metamycoplasmataceae > UBA710. The sequence continues at coordinate 35,210 of JBOGBM010000041.1, read as the reverse complement.
AAATTACTTCTTTGATCAAGGTCAATTAGCTAATGTAACTTTTGCTTCATCAGATGGAGAAGATGTTCCTTATACAGGTAGTTCATTTGTTTCTTCAGAATTGCAAGTTACTAGAATATTACAAAACGGTGATGAACGAATTTATAGAGGAAGTGAAATTGAGGATGTAGTTAAAGGTGATTACAACGATCAAATTCAAATAAGAATGGTTCTTGTGAAAAGAAATGGTACTACTGAAACTGCTACTGGAACTAATATTGCTCAATTCAATGAATTACAAAACGGTGATGTAATTACAATTAGTTTTGCATCTAGAAATGATAACTTTTTATTATCAAGACCAATAACTCCACTAACAATAGTTGTTAAAGATCTATTTGTTAGACCATTAGATGAAAACTTGTTTGAAAATTTAAGACCTAATTTTAAAGGTGTTTTAAATGGGAGTGGTTCATTTAATATTAGAGTAACTGAACCAGGTAGCCCTATAGATAATAATGAAGTAATTCTAGGTACAGATCAGTGATATGAATATCAAGTTTGAAATCCAGATAAAACCATCAAAACTGAATGAACAAGAGATGAATCTCAAATCAACAATCTAGTTAATGGTGATAAAGTTGAATGAAAATTAGTCAGCGCGGCCGGAGTTCTTGCGGATGATTATTACAACACCTTATTAGACAGGAAAGTAGGAGATAAACTACAATTTAGAGTTGTTAATGTTGAAGGTAAAGAGGAAATTACAGTTCGAGAAGGAATTGGTAGTTCTCAAGTACTTAATCCAAATGATCAATATCCTGAAGAATCAGGTTGAGTGGTTTCGGGGCTAAAAATTGAGATAACTTTAGATCAAAGTCAAAGAGATCAATTTGAATTGAAACTAAAATCATTTAATCCTCAATTCTCAGGTATTAACCAATTTGGATCAATGTTTTCAAATATTGAAAATGATCCTAACATCTCTGAAGATGTTGTAATTGTTTGATATGCCTCTGGTAAAGATGGTATGCCACGTAAAATAACCGATTTTAAAGAAGCTGGATTATCTAATGGTGACAAAGTTTGAGCAACAATCGCACCTTCTCAAGAAGCCCTTGACAACAATTTGATAATTGATACATCAATCGCTTCAATGTCATCAGAAGTATTCATAGTTTCAGGATTAACAGCCATTGTTAACTCTCCTACTCAAACGCTAATAATTTCATTAATTACAGCTTCATCAGTATTACTTGTGGGTATTACTGGAGTAATAGTCTATATGAAACGTAACTCGAAACTTAATAATAAAAACCTTAAATTTTAATTAATCAATTATCTTAAAATTAAATATTAAATTCCCTTCTATTTTGCAATAGAGGGAATTTTTTTGAAGGTTTAAAAAAATAAAATACCTTTATTAATGCTATAATTTCATATGAGACTATTGTCGCAACAATAGTCTTGATTGTCAGTCTAAATGGGTTTTAATAAAAATTTAAAGTACATTTAGTTTGTTACAACTATATTATTTGCATTACCAGCAAGAGTAGAATAATTATTCTATATTATTGTTGATTATGGAAATAATATAAACTCTTTATCAAAATACAAAATTTTAGTTATTTTTAGTCCTAACAAATCCTTTTAAAAGAAAAGATTGCGGAATAGTTAAAAAGAAACTATTTTATAGCAATTTCAACTTCTTATTCAGGATATTTTAAAAACAAAATAAAGAAACAACAGAATAAAAAATAATTTATGATCCATTCATCATAAAAACAATGGCACTTAAAATGCAAATAACGTCAGCCATTAAATAAAAAGCAATTCTATTTTTGAATCACGCTTTTTTAAGTCCTGTGCACATCTTTAATCTCTCTTCAGAGATTGGACGAGTAATTGAATAGTATGTATAGATTAATGAAATAATTGAAAGAATAATAAAAATAGAGCCTGCAATGTAATATGCCCAATGTGGGACTATATTGATTTCAAGTCCTCCGATATTAGCTCTTGTATTATTAAATATTTTTTCCATCATGCTATTCATTATATAAAAATAATAATATAAATTTAATTAATTTATTAATCGAAAGGAAAAAAATGAATGCAAAAACGTCATTTCTAAGTAGATTACCAAGAAGAAAAAGCAAGGGTTCATCACGTGAATTCATTGCAAAACTTTCAAAAGGATTAATGCTTCCTATCGCAATGCTTCCTGTTGCAGGTCTATTCCTAGGAATAGGTGCAACAATTGCAACGCAAGGGCAAAATGCAGGTATCGAAGGATTAGTTATTCTTGGTGACTTCTTAAAAATACCTGGTGACGTTATCTTCGGAGCTTTACCAGTTTTATTTGCTATAGCAATAGCTATCGCGTTCACAAAAGATGCCGGTGCCGCCGGTTTATCAGCACTAGTCGGCTTTCTAGTGTTTTCAGGTATCCAAGCCTCTCTAATTAAACCGTCAGAAGTAGGAGACGGATATAATCTACTATTTTATACAGCAGGATCTATCGGATATGCAGACTTTGGATTACCTAGTTCCTTATTCGGAACAGTTCTTGGAATAACACAGTTACAAACATCAGTTTTCGGTGGATTTATTGTAGGATTTACTGTAGCGTTTTTATACAATAAATTTAAAGATATTCAACTACCTCCAGTAATAGGATTCTTCTCGGGTGTTAGATTTATACCTATTGTAACATTTGCAGCGTTATTTCCAATAACACTTATTCTTCTAATGGTTTGACCATTAATTGGATTATTTTTCAATATAATTGGTGGAGCGCTTGGATCTAACATGGTTGGATTTAATGCCTTTATCTTTGGTTACATTGAAAGATCATTGGTACCATTAGGATTGCACCATGCATTTTATTCACCATTATGATATACATCAGTTGGTGGTATTCTAGATTTAAGTGATATGGCAATTGTTAGTGGACTAGCTGTTGAAGGTAAAACTTGATTACAATTAGCTAATGAATTAAACCCTGGTCAAACTATCGAATCTAGTTATGCAGGTGATCAACAAATTTGAGCCTTTTTAAATTCTTTCTTTGTAGGAAGAAATATTGAAATTGGTGGAGTGACAAAAACCATTCAATTTAATGATTTTACAACCACAATTTATACAAACAATTTTAATAGTTTATCTCTAGCTGGCTCAATAGGATCTGCAGGGGTTAACACAGGTCAATACATGCAAGGTAAATACCCATTCATGATGTTTGGATTACCAGCTGCAGCTGCAGCTATGGTTATGGCAGCGCCTAAAGAAAATCGTAAAATGGCAGGTTCAATGGTTATTTCTGCTGGTGCAACAGCATTTCTAACAGGAATTACAGAACCTATTGAATTTACATTCTTATTCTTGGCACCATGATTATTCTGAGGATTCCATGCCTTCTTCTGTGCTTTATCATTTGGAGCAATGACATGAGTAGGATTAATGTTTCCTTCAATTGCACCACACATTGGGATGACATTCTCAGGTGGAGCATTAGACTGAGTTATTTATGGAGCAGTTCAAATACCAGGAGGATCAAATGCCTGAGTGTCACTATTAATCGGTCTTCCTTATGTCCCTATCTATTACTTCTTCTTCCTATGGGCGATTAAGAAATTTGATATTGGTACACCAGGTCGTGGAGATAATACTAAATTATTTACAAAAGCTGATTACAGAAACAGAGATACAAATTTAACAGAAAACAGAATTTTAGCACTTAATGTTATTGAAGCATATGGTGGTTTGAGTAATATTCAAAACACAGATGCATGTATCACAAAATTAAGAATTCAAACAGCTAAACAAGATGTTGTTGATCGTGATAGATTAATGGCACTTGGTGCTGCTGGTGTTATTAAACCTTCAGCACAATCTGTATATTCAATTTTTGGAGCTAAAGCTGATCTAATTAAGAACGAAATAATGAGAATTCAAGATGAAATCCATGAGGATCCTGAATTGGAATCAAAATTATTCTCAGAATTAAGAGCTTTATCAAAAGATCTCTCAAAACCTTCAAAAGAAGTTAAAGAAACAAAAAGTAGTAATGAGAACTTAATTGTTTATTCTCCTATTGCCGGAAATGTTGTTAGCTTAAAAGATATTCCAGATCCAACATTCTCAGAAATGATGGTTGGAAACGGAGTTGGAATTGAAACAACAAGTGAAAGAATTGGAGCTCCTATAAGTGGTAATGTTGAACTTGCATTCCCAGGAGGACATGCTTATGTAATTAAATCTGAAGGTGGAACAAGTATTATGGTTCACTTAGGAATTGATTCACTTGGATTGAAAGATAAGGCAGGAAACCCTGTTGATCTATTCACTCAGTATGTTGATACTGGTTACACTGTTCAAAAGGGTGACCCAATTGCTGATGTTGATATTGCAAATATGAAAAAATTAGCTGGTTCAAACATTAGTCCTGTATTAGTTTTAAACGAATCTATTCAAGGTAGAGAAGTTAAAATTTTAGCTAAAAAAGGAAAAATTAATGTTGGAGATCCACTATTTGAATTAGTACCTAAAAAATAGTAATACTTCAACCAATAAGAATAATCTGTCCCTTCGAGGGACAGGTTATTTTTTTATCCTTAATTAAGCAAATAATTTATAATTATTAAATGAATAATGACTCTTTAAGTGTAATAAAGGAAAATAAAAGCAAAAATGTTTTTGTTAAATCATATAAAAAAATAAGAAATACAAATGAATATTCAAATAAAATACATTTATCTTTGGATATGACTAACGGACGAATAATTTCGAAAATAGATCATTCGTCAAATGCAATAAATGATTTAACCGTTACGAATATTGGAGATAAATATATTTCTTATATAACAACAAAAAATATTAATCATAAAAATTTTTTAGTCATTAGTGATAACAATTGGGATATAAAAGTTTATTCCCAAGTCTTTGCATCATCACTTAAATCTCAAAATATTAATGTTTATTTTCTTTCAAATAATGATTCTATTAATCTTGCAACAAGTTATTTCAATATTGATGAATCATTTGGTGGAATGATTTCTTTTTCTTCTTATCGTCAGCAACCAAATATTTTGTCTATTAATTTTTTTAATAATGATGGTTCACTATTTTCTGATTTAGATTCATCATTATTTAATGAAAGTGCAAATGTTTTGAGACCATCAGAATTAAATTCGAAAGTTTATGATGAACAAATTGATATGTTACCATCCATCGATATAAATAAATATCTTTCAACACTACCAGAGGCTAAAGATTTGTCAAATATTGTTGTTTCTATTAATAATAGCTATAAAATGGATGACAATCTTCTAAATAATTTTTTTTCAAGAAATAACATTAAATATGTTGCTTCTAAAAACTCCAAACCTAGTGATAATAAAAATATAAAGAAAGCAATTTTTAGTTCTATTAGAAATAGATCTGATATAGCATTAAGTTTTCTTCCTAATAATAATTCATTTGAAATCGCTATTAAACATAAAAAGCAATATATGTTTTATGATTTAAATGATTTATCAGCGATGTATTTATACTATCAAATAAAATACAAAAACAATAACTCGGAAGATTTTAAAGATAAATACATCGTTAAAAATATAAGTACTAGTGACTTAATTTCTATTATTGCTAAAAAAAACAAAATAGTTGTTAAAGAATATAAATTTTTTTCTTCAATGCTTTCTGAGAATAAAGATTTAGAATCAGAAATGATCTTAGCGACAAATGGTACAAATTATTTTCTGTCAAAAGGTCAAAATAATTATATTTCTGATCCACTTTATAATTTGCAATTACTTTTAGAGATGATATCATTTTTCAAAAATCTTAATAAAACCCTTTATGATGTCATGTTGGAAATAAGTATGGAATATGGAATATTTAGACATTCCATCAACAAACAAAATATGGATTATGTCGCAGCTCAAAAATTCTTTAATATAATGTTAAAAACAATGAAATTTAATGATCAAAAAATTATTAGGTTCGATAAGATAGAAAACGAGAGTTTTGGAACAACAATAGTTAAAATTCAATTAGATGATAAGACAAAAATTTCATTTGATTATTCTCATATCACTGGATCATTAGTTTCGTATCTATCTCTAATTTTTGATAAAGATAAAACTATAAATCCATCGAAAAAAAAGAAACAAGAAATCAATTCATTGGAAAAGAACGAAAACTATATTAATTTAATTGTTAAAGAGAAAAAAATAATCGAATATATTAAATTATTTAATGAAGATTATTCAAAGAAAAAAGCGAGTTGGAAGGATTTCTTTAAATATTTTGTTTTTGTAACAATCTTTATTAGTATTTTTATTATTCTATTTAATACACTATATAGTAGTGATGGTAATCCCCTATCAATCTTTGAAGAATTAAATAGATTAATAAGAAGCAACAATCTTTTGACTTTTTTAATTCCTGTTTTAGTGTTGATGTTTATGATACAAGTTATTTGTAATGCGATTTTAATTGGTCGGATGTTAAAGGTCCAGGGTCAAAAAGTCAAAATTAGACATTTAATTATTGCCTCATGTGTTGGAGTAGTTATTACAAACATTACTCCTTTATCAGTTGGTGGAGATATTGCATCTTATTGATACCTTATTCGTAAAGGTTTAGATAGAGAATCACTAATTGCAACTTTCTTAGCAACCTCACTTTTATATCAAGTTGTTGGAGCAATTTTTTCTGTTATCTTTATTCCTCTAGGTTTATTTCTTTATGAAGATTTATTTCAAACTGGAAGTGCAGTCTCATTAAGTCTTTTAATATTTGTTTTAATTGGTTTTTTTGGAAATATTATTGGAGCACTATTTATTGGAATTCTATCTTTTAGTAGAAGAGCACAAGCGATTTTTATAAAATTATGTATTCAAGTAATTTCACTAAATCCATTTATGATTTCAAGAGATCCTAGTTCACAAGCGGCAACTTTTCAGTATGCATTTGTGAAAATTAGAGCCAGCTCTTTGACAATTTTTAAAAACTTTTGAATAACAGGAGAATTAGTTGTTTGAAGGAGTATACCTTATTTTATAAGCTGCGGAGCAGTTCTGGCCATTGTTTCTGGTTTAATGAAACCTAATGAGGAATTGTGAGGTGGTCAATATCTTAATTTTTTAATTTGTTATTCAATATTAATTGCCGCAAATGCAATTTCAATTACACCCGGTGGTTCTGGTACGAGTCAACTTCTTCAAACAGAAATATTCCAAGTATTGTTTAAGAATACTGATATTCATGGAAATGTAATTGATGTTGGACAAATTTCGGTTGTTTTTTCACTACTTTCCACAATTTTATTCTTCATAATTCCAACTATTCTTTCAGGGCTATTACTTTTAACTGTTTGAATGGGAGAAAAAAGACTTGATAAATACTCAAAAGTAAAAAGAGTAATTGCTTATGAGAGTAAAGATGTACAAAATAAAAATGTTCGTAAATACACACGTTTCTATAAAATAGCAACATCCATTTGAATTATAGGATTACTAGCTGCTCTTTTGGCCTACTATTTACCTTATGCTATTTATGCTTAATTAATTGATTCAATTTTTTGTCTCAATTTTTTAAGTGCTGATTTTATGGAGTCATTCATTTTCATTTGACTATCGATTTTTTCGATGGCAGTAAGAACTGTTGAATGATCTCTATTTTTAAAAAAAACTCCTATTTCCTTATATGTAACATCCAATATATCTCTTATTAATCACATAGAAATATGTCTACCCAAAACAATATCTTTTCTTCTGCTTTTATTTTGCAGATCAGTTCTTGTTAAGCCATAATATTTAGCAACTACATCTACTATTCTCTCTTTAGTAATATTCTCTTTTTGTTGTTTTAACGAAGCAAAGATTTTTCCAATCACTTGTTGTGTATATTTAATATTTCCGATTTCGTCCTCATGAAATTTAACACGATTAATTGCCCCTTCTAAATTTCTGATTGAATTAGAGTGATTTTTAACGATAAATTTAAGAGCCTCATCTTCTCAATTAGAAGGATTAATATTTTCCTTTAATAATTTAACTTTTAATATTTTCATTAAATCATCATAAGAAGGATTTTTAATTTCTATTGTTAACCCTCCCTGGAATCTAGTAATAAATCTTTCCTCGAAACCTCCAAGAAGTTCGGGTTTTTTGTCAGAAGTAATAATGATTTGTTTATTCTCATTAATATGATGATTAATAATATTAAAAAGAACTGCTAGAGTAGAATTTTTACCAGCATACATTTGAATATCATCAAAAATAAGAACATCAAAATCTTTGTAAATATCAGTGATTTTATTTATTTTTTCTTGATTGCTATCTATCAAAAAGGGAACCAATTTTTTTGTAAAGAGATCTGCAGCAATATAGCAAACTTTTTTATTTTTATTAATTAATTCATTTCCAATTGCATTAATGAGGTGTGTTTTCCCCAAACCAGAAGCGGAATAAATAAACAATGGAGAAAAAATAACGTTATCACTTTCAATTATTTTTCTAGCAGCTTTAATGGCTTCTGAATTAAAATTAGCATCGATATAATTATCAAATGTTAAATCAATCTTGATTTTAGACTTTTTCAATAAATCATTCTTATTATTTTTCGAATCATAGGATGCTATATTTTGATGACTATTTTTATCAATATATATAACTTTTGTGACATTAGTAAATATTTTCTCATTAATTGCTTTAATTATATGAGGATATTTAGATTTTATATAACTAAGACCTTCTTTAGTTTGGAAAATCACATGAACTAAATTTGAATTTGTAACCTGAACTTTTACTCCAGAAATAAAATTTGAAAAAGTTACATGATCATCTAATGCTTTTTCAAATTCTATTAGGAAATTCTTTGTATATAATTGATTAGTATTAGTATTCATATCCATATTTATCAATATTAAACTAATTTTTTGTCACTTATTGAAATAAGTAATAAAAATATGGAAAATCTATATATTAGTCAATAAATAATTTATTTTTGTTATACTTTATTTATAAATTGTTATATTTTAGTATTAAAAATAATTTTATCAAGCAATAATCAAATTATAGAATTAGGGGAATCTCATGAAAAGAACTTATCAACCAAACAAACGAAAACATGCAAAAACACATGGTTTCAGGGCAAGAATGTCAACTCCAGGCGGAAGAAAAATTTTATCTGCCAGAAGAGCTAAAGGGAGATCTAAGTTAACTGTTTCTGATAAATAATGAAAAAACAAGAAATTGTTAAAAAGACACAAGAATTTCAAAATATTATAAGAAACAAAAAACAATTTGTCTCAAATGAATTAATTTTATATTATATTGAAAGTGATTCATTCCAAATCGGAATATCAATTCCAAAAAAATTTGTTAATGCTGTTGGAAGAAATTACTTACGAAGGCAAATAAGAGCTATAGTATCAAATATTGATTATCAAAATATCAAATATAAAATAATTTTAATAATTAGAAAAGATTATATGAAATTAACTTATCTTGAGAAAGAGAAAGCAATAAAAAAATTTATAGAAAGGTTAGCAAAAAGGTAGATTAATGAGTAAACAGATTAAAAGATCAGATAAATACGATTTTTTCAAGGGAACATTAGGCGACAAAAATATTAAAAAAACCCCTAAAGAAAAATTTAAACTTGGCTTTAAATGAGCGAAAATCGTTTTTTACATGTTTCTTTTAAGTCTTTCATTAACTGGCTGTATTCAGTCAATTGCTATCCAATCATCATCAATAACTGGTAGTGGTATTGAATTTTATCGTAACCGTGATGATATTTCTCCTTTTGTTAAGACTTATCAAATTGTTGATGATCTAAATAGTCCATTATTAGATAAATATGGTAACAATATTAGAGACAATAATGGCAATTTGCTTTATAAACAAATATTAGTTGAAGATGCTAAGCAAAATTATTTAGTAACAAATGAAAATGAAACAATTACAAGTCTAAAAAACCAAATTAGTACACAAACTGGTAAGGATGATTTATATGGTAATTATGATAATCATTCTTCTTCGATGAGAATAGTTAAAAAGGGAGCAAATAACGAGTTTCAACTTATAGGAAGCACTTTAGACATAAATTCCACTTCTGAAAAAGGTCAATTAATTCGAGGGACAGGAACTGATAATAATATAGTGTTCATGAACTCAGATATTTTAGAAACACTAAATCAATCACCTACCTTAACTTATAATTATGCCAATAATTTATTAGAAATACCAATTTTCATTCAAAAACTACCTGATGAAAAACCTACTGATAAAACAGAATTAGAAAAATGAGAATTTGCTAGATCGGGCGGAAGATTTCAAGCTTTTAGAGCTGATGAAACTGAACCAGTTAAGGTCAATGAAAAGGGTCAATATTTAAAAGCTGATGGTAAAACACCTCTTGATCCAAATAAAGATAGTGATGCTTTAGAAATTAATAATTTTGTATATTCATTTGAATTTGAAAAGATTATGCTAGAAGTTGATTTAAATACAGCTTTTGCTTCAGAAAAGTTTTCAAGAGATCATTTACAATCTTTAATTAATGTTGTAATGCAATTCAATCAATTAAATGCAATTGATAATTTACCTTTTAACAGCACTTTAGAAGAGGATAATGAGCTTTCTGTACCTGAAAGAAGATTAAGAAGTTTAAATGAATTGGAGTCAGGTCAATTTATTCCTAATCCCCCAGTGACAGAATCAACATCATTAAATTCTAATTCTTCATTTATTAATACTCTTCAAGTAAGTAATGAAAAATATTCAAATGAAATTAGACTTGCTATATTAGCCTATCAACAAAATGTTCTTTCTTTATTAGGACAATCAGGTTATTCTATTCCAAGATTAAATTTTACTGGAGATAATCCTGACCCGTGACCAACACCAGGAACAGTTCCGTTTAAAATAGAATTTGGAGTAGATAATAATAATGCTTACAAATTTATATCGGGTGGTTCTGTTATTAGTCAAAAACCAATTGTTACTTGATCTGATGCTTGAGGACTTGGTCCATTCTATGGTTTCATTGTATTTCCAATATCATTTTTAGTTAATTCATTGGTTGTATCACTTCCTGCGCAATTAGATGGAGGAGTAGCTTTATTATCTATTATAATATCGGTTATATTAGCTAGAATGTTGACTCTGCTTCTAACTTACAAGTCAGTATTTGCTCAGACCAAACAACAAGAACTTGCACCTAAAAAAGCAAAAATTGATGCTAAATATGCTGCCTATAAAGGTAATAAACAAATGGAGCAAAAGAAAAGACAGGAAACAGCAGAGCTTTATAAAAAGAATAATATAAATATGCTTACTCCAATTCTATCTACACTTGTATCCATGCCTATATTCCTTGCTATGTGAAGAATAATTCAAGGTATTCCATTCATTAAGTCAACATCACTCTGAGGGATTAATTTCTCTCAAACGTCCTGGCGGGAGTTGTTTGATGGAGAGTGGCAATATTTAATTCTAATAGTACTTGCTGTTATCGTACAGGCCGGATCGCAATTCTTACCAAGATACTTGAATAAGAAGAGGATGAACGAACGGTCGAATGTTGCTGAAAAAGAAGCGATGAAAAAGGCTAACAGAACTCAAAATATAATTATGGGTATTTTCGTATTTATGGCAGTTATCTTCGAAGCTGGGGTTCAGATTTATTGAATAGTTGGAGGTATTTGAACAATGCTTCAAACTCTATCAATACATCATATTCAAAAATCCAAAATCTTCCGGGAAAAGCTCATCAAATATGTTTAAATTAAAATCAACATTTATGAAAATTAAATGTTGATTTTTTTTATATTTTAATATTTATATTAATTAAGAGAATTTATAATATAATTCTTGCTAAATGAAAATTGATAAGAACTTTATAAAATCAAGAAAAGATATTAAAACTAATTACAAACAATCTTGATTACTATTTTGAAAGTATTACAAAAAAAACAAAAAATGAACTATTGCATTAGCGACACTTTCACTACTTACATCACTCATAACCATTAGTTTTCCTTTTTTGAGTGAATTGATAAATTTAAACGCTACAGATAGTGATTGAAGTCATCTAATAACTCTTATAATTCTTATATCTTTTCTAGCATTAATTAGAATTATTCTTTTTTTTATTTCTAATTATCTTGCAGATATTTTTAATATTAAAATTGAAACACAAATAAGAGAAGAAATGACAGAAAAAATTCATCACTTATCGATGGAAACTTTTGATAATGCACCAATTGGAATTTTCTTTTCTAGATTCTTCAGTGATCTTCAAGAGGTAAGATCATATGCTAGTCGATTAATTCAAGAAACTATAACAATTATTTGTTTAATAATTGGTGGATTTGCATTTGTATTTTATGTTAATTGAATTGTTGGTTTGGTTATTTTTACTGTTTATTTAATAACATTGATTATTTATGTAGTTTTCAAGCAAAATTTGGTTTACCACCAACAATATAATAAAACCTTAACAACCTTTATGAGTATTGGAATTGGTGAACATGTTCAAATGGTTTCTGAAATAAAATCATTCAGCAATTACTTGACAACTATTGAAAAATTTGATACATTACAAAAAAACTATTACAACTCTAATAAAAAATTTATTAGGAAGACAACATTATTTAATTGAACTGGTGTAACATCATCAATTCTGATTTCAACAGTGATTTTAATAATGGGTGCTGTTCTTCTTCATAAAAACAGTATAAACTCATCGGAATTATTAGGATTAGTTGTTGCTTCTAGCATTTTGATTATTCCAATTGAAAAAACTGCTTCATTAGCAACTGATGCAGTCATTCTAAATGCTAATCTTGTAAGGATTAAAGAATTTCATGAATGGAAATTTGAAAATGAAGAAGGAAGTATTGAGAAATCGTTTGAGGGTAATATTGAATTTAGAAATGTTTCTTTTTCTTATAGAACGACTGAAAATATAATTCCTGTTTTTAAGAATTTGAATCTCTCAATTTCTAAAAACACAAGAACTCTTTTGTATAGTGATGAAGTAAGTGGATTAACAACAATTTATAAACTTATAATGAGATATTATGAAGTTGATTCTGGAGAAATATTATTAGATGGAATAAATATCAAAGAATACAACATAGATTATTTAAGAAAGCATATTACTTATCAAGCATTTTCTCCAAAATTATTTTCTTCTTCATTGGAACTTGAAAGTTTGTATCCTGATAAAGAAAGATATAATAATATTATTCAAGCTCTTGGAATAGAAGAACTTATGAAGAAAAAAGACATTTTAGATAAGAATATTAACTCGCAAGGATTGCAAGTTTCTGATAGTGAGAAACAAATGTTATCAATTGCTCGAGGACTTTATTTTGATACACCTATTATTCTTTTTGACTTTCCAGAATCCTGTTTAACTAAAAGTCAGTTGGAAGCGATTGACCGCACCCTAAAAATATATGCCAAAAATAAAACGATCATTTTTAGTGCTCATGATAGTGATGTTTATTTTGATATTGATAACTACATAAAAATATAATAGCAACAATGTATAATTAAAATTATGAATACTAAAAGAAGTGATAAAAAAAAGGATATTTATCTAAAAATGATTGTTGAATATTTTATTAATTATGGACTGCCGATTGGTAGTGAGAATTTAATAAAACAAAATAATTTAACTGTTTCATCCGCCACTGTTAGAAATGTAATGGCATCCTTAGAAAAGGAAGGTTATATTGAAAAGCACCATTCATCTAGCGGAAGAATACCTTCAATTGAAGGAATAAAATATTATGCTGAAAATCTTACAACTTCACATGATAAAATGATTGAATTAAAATTGAAAGATATCTTTTCCAAAAGATGAGTCTCTATTGATGAAACAATTGAACAAGCAGCAAGTGAAATTTCAGATATTGTTGGATTAACTGTTGTTACCTCTGATATTAATGATAAAGAATTATTAAAATCTATCACTTTAACTGAAATAGATAATAACCAATCAATAATCGTTTTAATTACATCGACAGGTAGGGTGGAAAATAAAATATTTTCTTTAAATGAAAGAATAAAAGTAAATGATTTAAAAATTGCTGTTAGATTACTTCAAGAAAGACTTACTGATGTACCAATAAATGAATTAAGAGAGAGAGTGGAATTACTTTCCCAAATACTAAAAGAAAAAATAAAAAATGCTGAAGAATTAATAGTTTCTTTTGTTACTGAAATATTTTCTTTTGCTGCAAGTCACAACAGAAAAATTTATGGTAAATCCTTTATCATTGAATCAGAAGACATTAAAAGACACGATTTATCTAAATTAATTAATTTAATTGAACATGAATCAATTTGGGATTCGATTGAAGGCAGAAGTAGTGAAGGTGAAAATTTAAAAATCGATATTGGTCCATTTAACACATCAATGATTTCCAAAAAGATAACTATCGGAAATTCTTCTAAAGAAATGTCAATCGTTGGTAGCCATAGAATGGATTACTCTAAGGCAAAAAATATTCTAAATATGATTGAAAAATTTCTAAAATAGGAATTTTAGGATTAATTTTTTGTAAATTTTATTAATAACTAATTTAAAAATTTTTAATGTAAAATAGACTATATGAATAATAAAAAGAATGTAATTAATAAAAATGGAATATTAAATTTTAAATATGACATGTATGATAAACAAGGAAATTGAATGATGGGAAATGGACCGATTTCCATCTCGGTAGGAAAGGATGATTTCCTTATTGGTCTTTCAGATGCGCTGATTGGTCTAGATTATACAATTAAGAATCAAACCATTGATTTTAAATACTATCCTAATCAAAATGATGATTCATACCAAAATGTTGATTTAGATTTAGAAATTTATAGCTATAATAATCATCACAATACTGATGCAAAAGAAAGGCATCATTCTTACAATGATCAAAATGTAAATCAAGATCCTTCAAACCAAAACCATTATCAACAAAATAATTTTGACAGCTCAGATTCTAAAAAAATGAAAAATGTTAAAAAAGAAATTAAGGAATTACAAAAAGAAATCGAGAATCTATTAAGGAAAATAGCTGACCTAAATAAAAACGAGGCACTTCTTAATAAAAAAATTATAGATATATCTAAAGAAGCACAACATAAAATTGATGATTTTAAACTTTCATACAAACAATCATATGAAGAAAAATTAAAGGAAACCAAGGATTTTCAATTACAAAGTTTTTTTGAAAAATTTTTAAGACCATTAAATAATTTATATATGGCTGTAGAATATGGAGTAAATGATAGTGATAACCCTGAAGTTGTTGGTTATGTAAAAGGATTCGAATTATTAGTTAATCAAATGTTTTCGGTTATTGATAGCTTTGGAATAGAAATTATCGAACCTCAAAAAGGCCAAGAGTTTAATCCTGAGCTCCACAATATAGTTGAATTGATTGAATCAAATGAATTTGAAAAAGACAGAATTCTTGAAATAAAAAATAGAGGTTATAAGTTGAATGGAAGAGTGCTTATTCCAGCAAATGTCTCTGTTTCTAGTAATAAGTCTCATGCAAAAAAATAAAAAGAAGAATTTCCTTCAAAAATATAAATAAAAGTCCATGAAAATGGATTTTTTTTAGTTAATTAATAGAAATAATACTCATAAAAACTCAATAAACATGGTGATTTTTAAATAAAATAATAAAAAATTAGCAATATTTTGTTTAGAGTGCTAATTTTATGTTAATATTATGTTGAATAAATTAACAAAATATATATGAAAAGGAAGTAAATTTATGGCAAAAGAAAAAATTATAGGAATAGATTTAGGAACAACCAATTCAGTAGTAGCGATTGTTGAAGATGGAGTGCCTAAAGTATTAGAAAATCCTAATGGCAAAAGAACAACCCCTTCAGTAGTTGCATTCAAAAACAATGAAACAATTATTGGAGAGATAGCAAAAAGACAACTAGAAACAAATCCAGATGCAATTGCTTCAATTAAAAGATTAATGGGAACTAAAAAAACTGTTAAAGCAAATGGTAAAGATTATAAACCTGAAGAAATTTCGGCAATGATTCTTAGTTATTTAAAAGAATATGCAGAGAAAAAAATAGGATCTAAAGTATCTAAAGCTGTTATTACAGTTCCTGCATACTTTGACAATGCTCAACGTGAAGCAACTAAAACAGCGGGTAAAATTGCTGGTTTGGAAGTATTAAGAATTATAAATGAACCTACAGCAGCCGCTCTTTCATTTGGTCTTGACAAAACAGATAAAGATAAAAAAGTTCTTGTTTACGATTTAGGGGGTGGAACATTTGATGTTTCGGTTCTTGAATTATCAGGCGGAACATTTGAAGTTCTTGCTACTAGTGGAGATAACCACTTAGGGGGAGATGATTGAGATCATGTTGTTGTTGATTGATTATCAGAAAAAATCAAAAAAGAACATGACTTTGATGTCAACTCAGACAAAATGGTTATTTCAAGATTAAAAGAAGAGGCTGAAAGAGCTAAAATCCAATTATCAGGTTCTGATGTTGCTAAAATAATGTTGCCTTTCTTGGCGATAACATCTAAAGGTCCTTTGAATGTTGAACTTGAATTAACAAGAAGTGAGTTTGAAAAAATGACATCTCACTTAGTTGATAAAACAAGAAAACCTATTTCTGATGCATTAAAAGAAGCAAAATTATCAGCATCAGATTTAGATGATGTTTTATTAGTTGGTGGTTCTACAAGAATACCTGCTGTTCAAAAAATGGTTGAATTAACAACTGGTAAAAAACCAAATAATTCAATTAACCCTGATGAAGTTGTTGCTATTGGTGCTGCAATCCAAGGTGGTGTTTTAGCTGGAGATATTAATGATATTTTATTATTAGATGTTACTCCGCTTACATTAAGTATTGAAACAGAAGGTGGAATCGCCACTCCATTAATTAAAAGAAATACTACAATACCTGTAACAAAATCACAAGTATTCTCAACAGCTCAAGATAACCAAGAGGAAGTTACCATTTCTGTCGTTCAAGGTGAAAGACAATTTGCAAGAGATAATAAAAATCTAGGTCAATTTAATCTTTCGGGAATCGAACGTGCTCCAAGAGGTGTTCCTAAAATTGAAGTTTCATTCTCAATCGATGCAAATGGAATTACAAAAGTAACAGCTAAAGATCAAAAAACTAATAAAGAGCAAACAATTACGATTACTAACTCTTCAAGTTTGTCAGAAGAAGAAATTCAAAGAATGATTGATGATGCTGAAGCTAATAAAGAGAGTGATATGAAAAGAAAAGATGAACAATCTACAATAATCAAAGCTGAAACATTAGTTAATCAACTAGAGAAATCAATTGAAGAACAAAAAGATACAATGGAAGAATCTGCGAAAAAACAAATGCAAACCGAAATCGAATCTATTCAAAAATTAATTAATGATAGAAAGATTGAAGAATTAAAAGTTAAAATAGAACAAATTGAGAAAATTGTTGAAACCTTTGCAAATCAATCGGCACAAGCAACTCAAGAGAGGGAATTCCAAAATGAAGGAACCCAAAATGAAGGAAACCAAAAAGAAGAAATTGATATTGATCCAAGTTTTGACACAGATCCTGAATTAAATGATTCATCTGAGAAATCAACTAAAAAATCTAAATAATTATATTTAATTAATATATTTGAAAACTGTAATCAACATTACGGTTTTTGTTTTTTTGTTAAATAAAGATAATAAAAATGCTAAAATTAACAAATAAATTATGGAAAAAAAAGATATTGATTTAGAACAAAAAGATAAATTTGTTACGATTACATTAGAGGATGATTCTACTGTAGAAGCAGAAATAGTTTTTACTTTTGAGGAAAATGGAGATACATATATTTTATATGCTATCGGGAACAATGTTCACCCTGCAAAAATTGCTGATGATGATTCATTAATAATGCTTGAAGATGATGAGTGAGAAATAGTAGAAAAAATATTTAATGAATTTATGGAAGATGAAGAAAACAATATTTTTGAAGATGTAGAAGAATAATGGAAATTTCACAATTAACAAGAGATCTTTTAATATATTCAGCTATTGGAATTGTTGTAATAGCTTTAATTGTAGTATCAATCATTTTCTATAAAGTTATTAAAATAAAGCAATCTTTAAGAAAAAAAACATTAGATATTTTAACCTCTGATTCAGTTGTTGAAGGTCATTTAAAAGTAATTCAAAGACCAGATTTTGGTGAGCCTCTTTTTGAATTAAGAGACGCGACAATAAATCCAATAGATGATGAAATTGTTGAATTTGTGATCAATACAATTATTAAAAATAATTTTAAGAATGTCTTAATGCTTGGTTATAAAACACCATACGAAGTAATATCTATCTCGAATAAAACCAATGCAGAGATTAATGTTCTTGCAAATGAATTTGATATAAATGAATATAATAATACGCTATCGAAATTTAATTTTGATCATAATTTAAATGTATGAAACAAAATAAATACTGAGGAAAGATATGATATTATTTTGCTTTTATCATCAACATCTAATTATTTACCTCAATATGAGGAATATATTAATAATCTAAAAGAAAGAGGAATGTTCTTAATTGCTAATACTAAAAAGAACAAATTATGACAGAAAGAATTAATAAGTAAAATAAGCAAAACCAAGGTAAATTATGATATTCTTAATTGATATAAAGGTTTTATTTTAATTGTAAAATAATAAAATTAAGGAACGAAATATGAAATCTCAAAAAACATTACTTACAAAAGAAAAAATAAATGAATTAAAACAAGAATTAAAAAGATTGATCGAAGTTGATAGAGTTGAAGTTATTCAAGAAATAAAAGATGCTAGAGCTCAAGGGGATTTGTCGGAAAATGCTGAGTTTGATTCTGCTCGTGAAAAGCAAGGAATCATTGAAGATAGAGTTAGAGAATTAGAAGATTTATTGGAAAATTCAGATGTTCTTAAAAAACAGTCATCTAATTCGTCGGTTTCAATCGGAACTACAGTTGAATTGAGAATTGGGAAATCTTCAAAAACAGAAAATTACACCATCGTTACTACATATGAAACAAATCCGTTTGAAAACAAAATTAGTAACCAATCTCCATTAGCATTTGCTTTAATGGGTGCCAAAAAAGGAGATGTTGTTACTGTTGAAGGACCTAAAAAATATGAAGTGACAGTTGTCAACATTATTGTTTAATTAATTTTTATGGAAACTAAGGACAAAAGATTCACTAAAATTCTTTTTACACAAGAACAAATAGAAAAAAGAATATTAGAACTTTCATCATGAATTAATGAAACCTATAAAGATTCTAAAGATCTTATTTTGATTGGTTTATTAAAAGGATCAATTCCCTTTCTTGCTCAATTAATTAAAACAGTAAATATAGAACATACACTTGATTTTATGACCGTTTCTTCATATGGAGGAAATACTAAAAATTCTGGCAATATTAAAATTGTTATGGATTTAATCACTGATATTCGGGATAAAGATGTTTTGATTGTCGAAGATATTATTGATAGTGGGAGATCATTGGAAAAAATTAAAGAAAATCTCGAATCAAGAAATCCAAAATCTTTAAAAATAATAACTTTACTTGATAAACCTGCAAATCGTAAAGTTAAAATAAAGGCTGACATTTCTGGATTTGTTGTTCCAGATGAATTTCTAGTTGGCTTTGGTTTGGATGTTAAAGAAAAAATGAGAAATATACCTTTTATTGGTGTTTTCAACAAAAAATATTTAAAAGAATTATAAAATTACTATATAATACATTGTTATGAAATTAGTTATAGTGGTTGATTCTTCAACAGGATTAACAAAAGAAGAAGCAGAAGCAAGAGGGTGACATTATTTACCGTTAATTGTCAATGTGGATGATAAAGAATATGAAGATGGAATTGGAATAGATTCGGGAAATTTTTTTGACGTTTGTAAAGTGGAATCAAAAGCTTCGACATCTTGCTCATCAGTAGGGCAAGTTCAGCAATTATTAGAGGAGATTGCAAAACCTGATACATTTGTTGTTATTTACCCTATTTCTAAAAACCTTTCAGCTCAATATCAAAATTGTGTAAAAGGTGCGGAAGGTTTTAAAAATGTTCATGTTATTGCATCTGAAAATATTTTTATACCTATTATTCAAGAATTGGTGGAATTAGAAAAGGGAGTTGAAAATAAAGATTTTACTATCGAAGAAGGTATTGAAATTATTGAGAAGAAAATACCTAGAGATTTAAACAATTTAATTGTTGTCCCTAAATATTTTGATAGTTTAGTGAGAGGCGGGAGATTATCGCCTTCTGCAGCTAAATTAGCTAAATTGCTAAAAATAGTTCCAATAATTACTTTAAGTGAAGGTAAATTAGAAAAACTAGGTAAGGGAAGAATTTTTGATAAAACGGTTATTAAAATTGTTGTCGATACGTATAAAAAATTAAACAAATCTAATGAAGATTATGTAATGATTTTTGCGCATTCTTTAAATCCTGATAGGAAACAAATAATGAGCGAAATAACTGCACAAGTAAATAATAGGAAACCATTTATTGAAGTGTTAGTTCCTCCTTCAATTGCTATACACACTGGACTTGAAGCTATTTCTGTTATATTTATTAAGCCAAAATATCTAATAAGTGAATACAATTTAATAGGAAAACAAGAATAGAGATGAAGTCAGAAAAAAGTTTTCCTAAAATATTTCAAAAATCAACAGAAAAAGCTTCGACAAAAAATCTTTTAATTTCTTATGCATTAATGTGAATGGGCATTGGTGTCGCAATTATTTTTTTAATGACATATTTAGTAATGTCTGTCGAACCTATTCGTGACTTTGTTAGTAGAATTGCCTTTTCGGCAATGGGATGAATTATGCTATTAATTATCAATATGGTATTATCGCTAACAATATTCCTCTTAATGAATAAATTAAGTCTCTCTGTCTTGGCAATACTCTATTTAGCTTTTGTATTTATACAAGGATTATTTATATCTACAACTTTATATTATTCCGGTTTTGGACCTGAAGCAGAGGGGATAAAAAATGTATTTCTACTATTTTTAGTACCATCTGGAATATTTGTAATTATGGGATTTCTTGGTTATTTTCAAATATTTGATTTTTCTAAAATAGGACCATTCCTATTCTTTGCAACCATTGGTCTAATATTTTTTTCAATTTTTGTATATTTCTTTGGAGGTGATACTTCTCAGAAATGATATTCAATCATTGGTATTGTCATTTTTTCTTTATGAATTGGTTTTGATATTTGATGAATTCAAAGAACATCACAACAAATAGAATTTAATGGTGGAATGGAAAAAAATGAGCTTATCAGAATTGGATTAATATTTGGACTACGTTTATTTATTGATTTTATTAATATTTTGTTGTTTGTAGTGAGACTGGTTAGATAGTTAAAATACTTTATCATTATTTAATTAATGATATAATTTTATTATTTTCTATAAGGAGCAATTATGATTACCAAATTAGCTAAAAAAATTAGTTTAATCAGTTTGTCAATTATTTCAATCGCACCGATTCCTTTCACGATTTCTTGCTCTAGTCAAGATAACTCAATTGAGAACCAATTGTTAGATTTAGAATTAGCTAAGAACGTTCAATTACAAATAGCCTATGACGAAGATCAACTAAGTAAAATTAATTTATTAGATTTAGGTTTAAATACCGAGCAATTAGATCAAAATGGTGTTTCAATAAGCAACTCTTTTAACAATGAACAACTAGCAAATATTTTTCTTTTACCGGAACCTAAAACGGCTGAAACAAATGAAAAATATGGTATTTTTTATTCATGAGATTTCACAAAAAAAGATATAGTTTCATTTGATAGAAGTGGTAATATTTTATTCGAAGTTTATGTAAATGTTGGATTAAAAACTTCCACATCTTTTATTACTAAACCAAGAATTTTCACTCTCAATATTGAAGATACGATAATCGAAGAAGAGAGTCAAAATGTTGATCAAGATGGTAATCCGATTTTAATTACCAAACCTGCTTCTAGGTATATTTATTATGGTATTGATGAAAATGGGGCGCAAGTCACATATAGATTCCAAGCTGTTCGTAAAGATGTCTTTGACAAAGCAAAAACATTTAATGTTGATTTTTATTCACAAGATTCATTAATTAATAATAGACCTGTGATCATAGAGCCAGATGCAACAAAAAATTCTGCTGTCGAGGCTTTAAGTAAAAGATTAGTAAAGCCACCTATTTCTACATCTAGTAACGAAGCAAAATATAGATTCAGTATTTCTCAAGCTGATTTTGATGAATTAAGACCTAGAAAAGGAATTTATAAAATTAGAGTTACACCTGAAAATGATCGAGTCTTTAATAATGAATTTATAAATTATGCTAGAGAAACATACCAAATTTCTTTCGATAAATATTATTATTTTTATGAAGAAAAAGCCACTTTCAGAATGCCTACTGAGAGTGATGAAACTACTCATAATAGTGCAAACACAAGAGAAGCCACAAGAGTAACAGACAGTATTGAAAATAGTGATTTAGCCTTTATTCCTACATTGAAAAATCCTGGTGTAATTGTTGGAAAAAAAGCAGATGAAATTGTTGAATTACACAATTCTACGGCAGGCGGAATATTTGTCCCACCTCAATTTTTTAGACAATATTCAATTGAACCTAAAAAGCCTATTTCAATTGACATAACGTCAGTGACTTCTTCTGGCGAAGAGGAAATAAGTTTTTCCTTAACAGTCAATGTAGGTAGTGGAAAATATCGAGTTAGTAGAACTGTCGTTAAGAAAGTTAACGTCAAACAATTATTATAATTTTAAAATAATTCTTTTTTGTGTTCTTTATTTTTTTTAATTTATAATTTAAATAGATTTACTAATTCTATTCTTCAATTTGAATGTTTGTAAATATTGCGTTTTATTTTAAGAGAATGTTTTGTTGAATGAGATTAAATCTATGATATAATATAAAAAATTTATTTATGAATTTAAAAGAATTTTGAAAATTGGAAAAGGAAATTATATGCAAGATAAAAATACAAACTTAGAGAACAATAAGCAGAATAATAGTTTGGGAAATAAAGTGTCATTTGAACCTAAGTCAGCACAAGAGGGAAAAAAATTCTCTGGAACTTTATCTTATGAAGACATTATTTCGCAAACGAAAGAAATGTCTTTCTCAGTTGTTAAAACAGAGAAAGAATTAATTGAAGAAGATTCTAAAAAAAGACTTGAAAAAATAACTGCTTTAGAAGAACATTTTAACGATTTAAATGCAAAACCATTATCATCAATTGATTCATATGAAAGTTATAACTTGGTTTTAAATAAATCAGTATGAAATTATAATGAGATTTCTCAAAGAAATACAAAGTTCACAATTAAGGATATGGTTCTACAAACACACATCTATATTTATGATGGAGTAATTATCCCTGTTGAGGAAGTTGAAAAAACATTACATAATTTTTTAAATACAATTATGAAAAAAATAGTTTTAGGTTATCCAGTTGTTCTAAATCCAATTTTAATTATTGATGTTATTCGTTTTGACAAATCTAAAATTATTCCAGTGGCAATTGCCAACCCTAAACTATTACCTCCAATAGGTATTGTTGAATGAACTTCTTTAATAAAAGATGAAGGTAATAATTATTTAATTATTGATTCATTTATCAAATTATTAGATAATGCTCTTAATAATGGACATGAAGCTGAATTCTTCCCTGGAACTATTTTAGTTAGAGGTATTAGTGGAATCACTTCATTATTTGTTGATGAGAAAGCAGCTGATGATTTCAATAAACTTGTTCTAACATTAGCAAGTAGCAATAAAAATAAAAAATAATTCTAATAGTTATTATAAGAAAGGGAGTGTTGTATGAAATTAAAAGAAGTTAAAGATAAAACAGATAAACTAACGTTTTTTCTTAGTTATGTTGAAACATCTAAAACACGTGTTTTACAACTATTAAGAAAAGAAATAAATAAGTTAGACAACATCCAAAACTTAAAGGAATCCAATTTAGGTTTACTTAACGCCATAGAAGAACGTTGATTTGTTAAAAAAGGAATAACTTTTTTTGAAAAAAATCCAAGCAATTTCAAAGCCGTTGCAAGGAATAAAGTTAACTCAACTATTTATTTTTTAGTTGATCCGAAAAAAATGGATATTTATACAAAAAATATGCTTAAAAAAATGGAAGAAGTTATTCTTGAAACAGTGACACCAGATGACTATATAGTTACTTTTGGTTCTAATGTTAATCTTATGTGTCAAAAACTTGAATTAAATGTAATTGAACATTTCGATTATTCAGTTTATGAGGATTTTGAAAACTTTTCTCAAAGAGTAAGTGCATTGATTGAAATAGGTATAAAAAATAATTTATTCAATAAAGCCATGTTAATGATAGCTCAGGTTTCAAAAGAAAGTTATAATAAAATTATTTCTAGACAAATTCTTCCTTTTGAAAACTTTGCAGTAAAATCTAATTCTAAATCAGAAAAAAACATTGATGAAGAAGATAAAAAAAACAATACTTTTGATATTAATGAATCTCTTGAAGGGCACAAAAAAGTTGTTTCTAATATAAATATTGGTAAGGCTGAATGAAATCCTGATATTTATGTTTTGCATGAACAATTAACGAAAACAATAATCAAACAAGGTATTTATGAAACTAAAGTTATAAGTGATATTGAGCAATATAATTTAGAGCTTCATTTACTTGAAGAAAAGAAACATAAATTAACTGATCAAAAAGCCAATTTAATCTTGCTTTATAATAAAGCTAGAAAAGAAGAATCTACATTGCAATCATTACTTTTGTATACAGCCTTTAAAATTAGAAAAGATGATGAAGAGGAAGTTCACTTATTCAATATTAATAATATTAATAAGGGGGCAACAAAATAATGGAAAATTCAAATAAAAGACAATTATTGTTAACTACTTCTATAAATCCAGAATTACTAAATTCGATTTATTCAAGAGACAAGGAAATAATAATTGATATAACTATTCTAACAATTGACTACAAACCAATTCCGTTAAAGTTAGGAAACAACTTTATTTCAAGAGGTAGTATATCAGATATTATAACAATTTATGATGTTGCAGCATTAGTGATAAAGTATAGAGACAAAAAGATTGATGGGGCAGAAGTAAAAACGCATTTTGTTATGGCTGAGGATGTAATGCGTGTTTCTAATAAATCTGGAGATTTGGTTATGTTAAATGGTAAATTTGATATAATTCCTGATAAGATGTTAGCAGAAGTTTACAAGAATTTTTCAGATTCAAAAACAATCAATTTGGAACAATTGGAAGATATGTTGGAATTATCTAGAAATCAATCGACATTGAAAGCATACAATCAATTATCCAATTACTTCTCAGCAGAGAATTATGCAAAGAATAACAATGTCTTCAAATTGTTACAACATCAAGATGAAGCAATAAAGATATCTAAAAAAGTATTATTAAAATCAATAGTAGCATGAGAGATAAGAAAATAAAAGGAGTATTTATGACAAAACAAAATGAATTAAAAATAATAGCTATCAAAGATAATATTATTACAATTGAGGGAGAACACAATTATCAATTTCTTGAAGAAATTAGATTTGGTAAAAATGTTAATGGTATTGTTCTTAAGGCCACAGGTGTAAAAGCTTATGTAGCTTTACTAAAAGTAGAATCACAAAATGCATTACAAATTGGTTCTAAGGCATATGCTACAGGTGAGCAATATACGGCCAATATCTTTAATAACTATTGAGGATCAGTTATTGATGTTGATGGGATTCCGATGATTTCAGAAAGTAAAGTTACTGAAGTTAAACAACTTGAATCTAGAGATGTTTTTGCAGAAGCAAAACCTATTTATGCTAGAGAACTTCTGAATGAACCATTAGTTACTGGTACATCTGCTATTGATGGAATCCTACCAATTGGTAGAGGACAAAAAGAACTTATTATTGGTGACAGAGGAACAGGGAAAACATCAATCGCTGTTACTGCTATGATCGCTCAAGAAAGATCTAATGTTAAAAACATTTATGTTGCCATTGGTAAGAAACGTGAAGAAGTTGTTGAGATTTTTAATACTCTTCAAGAAAAAGGCGTTATGCATAAATCAATTATCTTGACTGCTGCCTCTGATGATACTGCTACTGCAAAATATCTTGTTCCATATATCGCAACTTCAATTGCTGAATATTACCAAGAACAAGGAAATGATATTTTATTAATTCTAGATGATTTATCAAATCATGCTGATGCATACCGTGAACTTTCTCTTCTAATTGGTGGAGCTCCTGGTCGTGAGGCTTTTCCTGGAGATATATTCTTTACTCATTCAAGATTACTTGAAAGATGTGGTAAATTTACTGATAAATTCGGCGGCGGTTCAATTACTATCCTTCCAATTGCTCAAACATTAGCAGGAGACATTTCAGGATATATTCCTACAAACTTAATTTCTATAACTGATGGTCAAATTTATACCTCTACAACAGTTTTCAATGAAGGTAGAAGACCTGCTCTAGAAATTACAGTTTCTGTTTCTCGTTTAGGTTCTGCTGTACAAACTCCATCAATGATAAAAGCTACTTCAGGTCTTAAGCGTTTAATTTCAGAATATGAAGATCAGAAAAAATTAGCTTCATTTAATTCAAATTTATCTGCAGCAGATAGAGAAAGAAATAAAAAAGGTAAAGCATTTGAAATGATGATTGATCAAAAAGAATATGAAGTTATTGACTACAACACTTCAGTAATCTTATTCTTTCTTCTTAAAAATGGTTTCTTATCTTTCTATAATAATGAAACTGTAGAATCAGAAAATGAAATGTATGTAATTAAAAATGTTCTTAAAGTATTTTTATCAAAAGATGTTCTTGGTATGAAGATGGCTAGTTTATTAAATAGAAAATCAATTACCAATGATGTTGTTCAATTATATTTAAAACACCTTATTTTACCATTATTAAAATACCACATTTTATCTGAAAATAAATGATTACGTAACAATCCAGAATTTATTAGAACTTTCAAAGACATAAGAAATGACGGAAGAGTATTGTTGTCTTATGAAAGAAGAGGATACGAAAAGGGGATAGCATATGAAATTTAATTCTAGAAAAGAAAAAGAGGATTTTCTAAAAAAACTTAGTCTTGATAACTTAAAGAAAGTTGCAAAATTTGGTAAGATTGCAACTCCAGGGAAAATAACTAAGAAAACAATCATTGACAAAATCATTGATTTTGACTCGAAAAATGATGACATGATTATTAATTTTGTTATTAAAAATAGAGAAAAGTATGTAACTTTTAAAACTCAGGCTATTAAAGTTGGAAAAACTCAAACATTGAAAATGGGAAAAACTCAAGCATTAAAAATGAGTAAAACTCAAACATTAAAAACAAGTAAAACTCAAACATTAAAAGTGGGTAATCAATCATCTACGAAAACCATTCCAGTTTCTCCTACATTAGAGAAAATGAATAATGAAGTAACGAGATCATTTAGCGACCTAACTGAAAGTACAAAATATAAAATTTACTTACCTGAACAATTAGCTTTAATGAATGAACAACAACTAGATGTTCTTTGTGACATACATGGTATATTACAAATTAATCGTACAGAAAAAATTAAAACAATTAAAGCAATTCTTTTAGCACAAACAGATATTAAGTTTATTAGAAAATCTCTTTCTTCAGAGAAAAAATTGGAAAATTTTGTTCCTACAAATGCAATAGCTTCATTGGAAGATAGACCAGTTGTTATCAAGGGGTTAATTGTTGAAATTAAATCACAAGTTTATAAAGTTCAATTAACTAAGTCAGTTGAAAAACCGATTATTGGTTCAATTTTTAAGGCTAAATTGCCAAATGGTGAAACACGTATACTTGAGGTATCTGATATTATTAATGAAAAACTTGTTTCTACATTTGTATTAGGTAAGGAACAAGGTTTAACTATCGGTACAGAACTAGAATCAAAAAATCAACCATACTCTTTACCTATAAGTGAGGCCATTTTAGGGCGTGTTGTTGATCCGGTTGGTCGTATTCTTGACAATCCAAGTTATAAATTAACTGGTAAATTATATACACCAATGCAAGTTAGTGACAAACAAGAAAAACAAAGATATAACATTATTCCTAAAACTGAAATTTTAGAAACAGGAATCAAAGTTATTGATATTTTATTACCAATTCCTAAAGGTGGTAAAACAGGTCTTCTTGGAGGAGCTGGTGTTGGTAAAACAATTGTTGTTCAAGAACTTATTAATACATTTATTAAGCATCATGATGGATTATCGATCTTTACAGGAATTGGTGAACGTATTCGTGAAGGACATGAATTATGAAAAGAAGCTGGAGAATTAGGTTTCTTAAGTAAAACAACTTTTATTTTTGGGCAAATGAATGAATCTCCAGGATTAAGATTCCGTTCAGGTTTTACAGGAGTTAAAGTTGCTGAATACTTTAGAAATAACTTGGGAAAATCAGTTCTATTATTTATGGATAACATCTTCCGTTATGTACAAGCTGGTTCAGAAATTTCAACACTATTAGAAAAAACACCATCAGCCGTTGGATATCAACCTACTTTAGTTTCAGAAATGGGTAAATTACAAGAAAGAATTAACTCAACAATGGATGGAGATATCACTTCTATTCAAGCGATGTATATTCCTGCTGATGATTTTACAGATCCAGCTGCGGTTGCTGCATTTGCTCACTTTGATTCAACAATCATTTTAAGTAGACAATTAGCTGCAGAAGGAATTTATCCTGCTGTTGATCCGCTAGCTTCATCTTCAAAATTATTGTCAAGAAAATATACTTCTCAAAAACATATTAATATTGCTAAGTCAACCATTAAATTTTTAGAGAAATTGAAATCACTTGAAGATATTATTAATATTTTAGGATTTGATTCATTAACTGAAGTTGATAAGAAAAATGTTAGAATTGGAAGAAGAGCAAAGAGATTTTTAACACAACCATTTGTAATTTCGGAAAAATTCTCAGGAATGAAAGGTAAATTTGTTACTCTTGATGAATCATTGTCAAGTATGGAAAAAATTCTATCTGGAGAATTAAATCACATTCCTGACTCATTATTCTCATATGTCGGAGTTGTTGAAGAAGTAATTGCTAAATATGAAGCCAGTTTAGAAGAAACTAAAACTGTATAATTACAATAAAAAAACACTTAAAAAGGTGTTTTTTTTATTCAATTTTAGCTTTGAATATTCTTATATTTTGATTAATAATATAACTATATAATTGATTTCATGTTATAATTTATGTTATTTATAATAAGACAAAAGAAAGGCCTTTATGTTGGATAAAAACGAAAAGAAGAAAAAACTTTATATAATTGTTAGTGCATTTGCATTTATGGCTGTTTCTGTATTTGCTATTGTAGCAATTATTTCTGCTGTATTATAATCAAAAATAGCTCAATAAATAGGAAGGATTTGAATATGGGGAAAATTGGTAAACACAAAGCTAAATTGGCACTTATAACTTTAGGATCAGCAATAGTAGTTGGGGCACCTATAATTATTGTTGGTTCTATTTATGCCTTTAATGAAATTTCAGTGTCTCCAGAATTAGAAAGATTAACTAAATTTTACGATCAAGAAGCAGGTTCTTTGTTTTCTCCAATTAACTTTACTATTTCTCAACCTATCCCTTCTCCTGAAGGAAAATTTCTAGTTGAAAATGTTACTACCGATAATATTCAATTTTTAAAAATGGAAAATCTTAATAATTCTTTATATGGTCTTGAGATAACAAGCATTATTCCTAATGTTGAAGAAGCTACTTTAAATTTCAGGTACAAGGTTTTTTTAATTTCTGATCCATCCGTTAATATTACAAAAGAAAGTGAAAAATACTATGGATTCTTTGATATTTTTCAAAAATTTCAATTTTTTTCAAAATAATAATTTCTTAATGAATTTATTATTTAAGGATTAAGAACTATGAAGATAAAAAAAATTTTATTAACTAATCTTGCCTTAGTATCAATAATTACATCTCCTTTAATTATTTTAACTTCATGTAGTGATAGCTCAAATAATTTAGTTAAAAAAACAATTGAAGAATTTATAGCAGATAATCAGAACAATCTCATAGTGCCTGGTAATAATAGTGTTAGGGATTTCCCTGCACAACTATATATTGATAATCCCGATACTTCCTTGGAAAATTTTAAAATAAATGATGAATTACAGGAAATTTTAGATGAAGTATCTATTGAAGCTACTTTTAGTTATTCTGATACTCGTCCCAGTGTAAACACTATTAGATTTGAATTGATTTTTTTTCAAAATGGTAAAACCATTTTGGAAGCACAATCAGAAATATCAGGTTTTATAAATAGAACTGAATATATTTCAAAGTCGAGAGATTACTTGCAATCCTTAAATTTAAATGCATCGCTACAAAACGAATATAGTTTAAAAGAATTTTTGGAATTGTTTCTTCCCGAGCCTGGAAATCAAAACGAATGATATGATTTACTGGATTTTAAAGTTCCCTGAGGTTTTGAAATAGAACTCAATAATGACATTAAATCATCAAGATATGATTCTAATAATCAAAAATTTGTCATAGGAAAATTTATTCAGACAATAGGAACTAATGAAATATTTAAGGAGGATGTGTCTATTTCGATCACTAATAATTTTAGAAGTCCCAATATCCCATTATTTGTTATGGTAGTCGATGATAATGGAATAGATAAAATTGATATAAGTGCTGAAACATTATTTATAAATCGTACTAATAATGAAATTATCAAATTTAATCAAAAATTAGATAATACAGCTATATATGGAGAATTAGATTTTTCAAGCTTCAATGATTGAGAATTACCCTTAAATGATGGCAATGGAATTTTCCAAGGAAATTTTATCACCTCTGTTAAATTACCAAAAAATACCAATGAACTTATTCCTAAATTATTCTTAAATAATAAAATATTGAATTTTGATACAAATAATTTAATTACTTATATTAGTGATAATTCTTTTGATCCAAATGTAAAATATGGAAATACACTTATTGATCAATTAGGATTAAGATTATATTATGATCCTGAAAATAAAACCTTGGATTTTACAAAACATAATGTCGATTCATTAAGCAAATTATTAGAATTATTACAATTGGTATCACGTAATGAACAATTATTAATTGACAATATTGTTATACCCTCAGAATTATTTGATTCTACAAGAGTGGTTCCAGAAACCGACATTCGTAATATCAATAATTTAAAAATAAAAATCAATCGACTTATATTTTCAAGTCAAAATAAATTAACCCTTAATAACTTATTATCATTTAGTGGATGAACAATCAATAATGTTATTATTCCTAGAGAAATTATTTCACTGAACATTAGTTCCATTAAAGCATCTACTAATAGAATTATTGAAAGAGAATTACATCCAGATATTAAAGCGCTGGTTCTTAATGGTGTTTTGGATTTAAGAAATAGCAATACAATTAATGAGTTATTAAATTATGAAAATAATAAAAACTTAAATAACTATTTCGATGTTAATAATTCGGACGATAATCTCATTCATTCTTTATATCTAGAAAATTCTGATACACCAACTTTTTCTAATTTTGATTTAATTTTCAAGAAACAAGCAATATCAAAAACTAATAAAATTTATATATCATCAAATACCTTAAAGATTCCAAATAATTTAATAAACACTATCAATTTTTTGGAATTGCAGGTTGAAAGAGAAATTCCCAACAATCTAAATATTGAAAACAATCATTTAATTTTGAATGACTCATCCATTTTCATAAAAGATTTTAATTTAAATATTATGTACTTAAACACAATAAACGAAATTACTCTTCCTAATCAAACTTGGAAGATTCCAGAAAACGCTTTTAAAGATATTGATTTATCAAATGTAATTTTAAATTACAACAAAGATTTAATAACTGAAATTGAAAATAATGCATTTAATAATTCGAAATTAACTGGTCATTTAGAATTTCCAAACCTACTTCAAATTGGTTCCTCATCGTTTTCAAATAATGAAATTGCATCTGTAGATTTACCCTTGGTAAGAGTTATTGGATTTTCTGCTTTTAATAATAATAAGATATCTGAAATTAATTTACCTAATGTTGAAATTATTCCGAATTCTGCTTTTAGCAATAATTTATTAACTAATATTAATTTACCTAAGGCAACTACAATAAATAATGCTGCCTTTTTTAGTAATCTATTATCTACAATTAATCTTCCTAATGTAACTACTATTGGAAATCAAGCTTTTTCAAGAAATAATTTAACAAGTATTTTTATTCCAGAAATAGCATTTATTGGTTCTTCATCATTCACTCTAAATCCTGATTTATCTTTAGTAAGATTAAGTTCCGAAGTTGTTATTAATAACAATTCATTTGATTCACATACAATTATTGAAATTGAAGATCAAGATTTACTGATCCCTAATTTATTTATGGAAAATGGTGAAGGAGAAATAACAATTGATTTTGATGTAATAATACAAGGTGGATATAATTTTATAACAGCAATAAATCAAATAAATCTTCAATTAAGAGACACTAATAAAATTATTGATAATTTAATCTGAAATCCAGATATACTTATTGCTAGTTCATTTACATTTTTTAATTTTTCCAATATTAGATGAATTAAAACATTAAGTATTTTAGAAACACCAAATTTAACAAAAATAGCAGATAATCTTTTTAATGGAATTCGTATAGATGAAGTTATTGGATTGGATCATGTTAGTGAAATTGGTGCCGGAGCCTTTCGAAATTCCCAAATATCAAAATTTAATGGCATAGAAGGCACGCTGACATTGAATCATACTTTAGTAGAATTAGGTGCCAATGCTTTCAACAATAACAATATTTCAACCTTAAATATTGAGATAGGTTCAAGATTTTCGATTCCTATAGGAGCTTTTGTAGGTAATCGTAATTTAACAATTGTTAATATACCTCGAACATTAAAAAAAGTCAGCACTTTTGCATTCGATGCGAACGTTTGAAGCAGGGTTCAAAGAGCTGTTTATACTCCAAATTCTGAAGAACAAAAAGAATGACCTTGAGAGTATAATGTTGGTACAAAAGAACTTATTTTTAAAGAGTTGGTTCGTGGCGAAGTAGCTATTAAAGAAAACATAGAAACACTTAACGGTTTAGAAATAAGAAAAATTAGTTTTACTAATAATATCCATTTGATTCCTCAATTCTTTTTAAACGATTTAGTTAATTATTGAAGTATTACAGAAGTTGATTTATCAACAATATTGGTTATTGAAGCAAATGCATTTAAAAGCCCTAATTATGAAATAAAACCTGGAAGTGCCTTAAACATAGTGTATAATGATATAAATTCAGGAATAACATATAATTTTAAATAAATTTGTAGGGAAAGTATTATAATTTATTAATTAATATTGTGAAAAAGAGGTTAGTTCTATGAAGAAAGTATTGTTATTAGGTCTTACATCTACGCTTGTTTTTGCCGGAGCCGGTGTGAGCGGTTGAGCAGTTGTTAATTACTACAAAGAAAATGTAAAAACTTCAACTCAGCAATTAAATGAAGCTCTAGATTTAAAAATCATTCCATCTATTGATGAAAAATTAACACTTTTTTCATCTGAATGAATGTCTTCATTTGCAACAGATAATGATTTTGATTTTACAAATGTTGAAGGTTATAACAAGAACTTAAAATACAATATTGTTGCCAAAGAAGCTTTAGGTCAAAAATTAAAAATAACCATTAAAATCTCAACTAACAAATCTGAATCAGGAAATTATGATGTTATACTTCCTGAAGAGTTTGCAACACAAGATGTTTCTTCACAATCAGTCATCAATCAAACTATTGAATTTTTTCCAAGATATGTTGATTATCTAGATGTTTCAGTTCTTCCTCAACCAGATACAACTATCGATCCAAGTACTATTGTGATTAAGTCTAGTGATTTCAATAAGAATGCCTCAGGACAATTTATTTTCCAAAAAAATGGTGGGAGTTTATTTGCCTTAAAAACTCTTGACTTGTATTCAACAGAAGTTGAAGTTACTGCATTTATTAACGACTTCATAAATTTAAGTGGTTCAACTTTACCTGAAGCAGAAATTAGAAAAAATATTGAAGAGAATATTTCTCGTCAGAATACAATTATTTTATTTGAAGTAGACGATAATTCATCTCCATATAAAAGTGCAACAATTATAGTAAAAGATTTTTCGGATGTTGACTATTCAAACTTTATTGAGAATGCAAAAGAATTGAGATTAAGATTAAATAGTGATATTTATATCCCAACAGCTAGAGAAGTAATGAATTCAATTGATAGTGACAACCCCTTTCAATATTTAGAATTTGTTGGACAACCATCAACTTCAAATTTCATTTATGAAATTAAAGAGGCAAAATTAATGGATGACGATGCTAAAGAAGAAACATTAATATTCACAATTACAATAACTCAAAGTTTAAATTTAAATTCTAAAACATATACAACAATATTGGGTGGATTATTATCGATTCAGCAAAAGGAATTGGATGCTATTGTTGCAAATGATCCAACTAGCAATTGACAATTAAGACCAGTTATTTCCTCAGATTATGAAAATTCGACAATTAAAGAAATTATTTATTCAACAGATTTTGAGGCATTTGAATTCTTAACAAATCAATTGCAAAGATATCCAGACTATAATTATGTTGTTAGTTCTGCGAGCAGGATTTTATTAAATGGCAATGCAGCAATTTCAGTTTCTGTTCAGATGGTTCATAAATTGTATGAAGATGTTAGTACAGAATATTGAGTTAATGTTACATCAGGTTTTACACCCTAATAAAATTACTTTTCTGAACAAAGATATTAACTAAATATCAAAAAATAAGCAAATTTATGAATTAAAATGTTATAATTACATAAAATTATTGGAGAAACTATGGCATATGAAACAACACAATCTTTAGATCTAAATAGAGATAAAGAATACATAACTCAAAACAAGGACATATTAACTAAAAAGATCAGATGAGACAATTACTTAAAAGGATTCTCATACTTCTTGTATTCATTGTTTATTGCATTATTGTCACTTACGTTCTT
>JBOGBM010000040.1:0-3669 GCA_051656205.1 Metamycoplasmataceae bacterium | reverse complement strand
CTGATTTTATAAAATTTAACGGTGAAAAAGGAGCCAAAGATAATGGAAAAATGCGCTTAGAAGGCAAAACATATAAAGTTCAGGATGGTGACATTTGTAACTTTAGAATTGGTAAATAAATCTATTTTCTTTTTTCTAAGGCAATCAATGATTCTATATTTTTTGTGTTTGTGGAAACATGTCATAAATTTTGTTATAGATTATTTTATAATGTTTTTTTAATTTAGAAAAATGGATAAACTATTGATTAGAATGCTTCTCAAGTATTTTATTAATGTCTTTAGGAGTTTCATAAATCTCTATCTTGTGAGCTTTAACATTAAAAGGAACATTTTTGATATTAGATTTTGTACAAAGAATTATATGTTTTTTTTTAAGTGCTTGAGCACGGCCTAATTCATGAAAAACATTAGGGTTTTTCGTGGAAATATCAAAAATGCAAAAGTCAGCTTCTTTAATTGCTTTGCTTATATTTTCTATAATTGCTTTATCGTTGTCTTGTGTGTGATATGACTTATCCATTCTTTTTAGTTCTATGTTTTTTGATAAAAAGAAGTTTCTTGCTGAATCATATTTTCATTCTTCTTCATTTTCGAAATCCATAAACATTCAATATCCTCCACCTGACAATTCTTTTGTTTGGCTCGGGGTTTTAAAAATTGGTGAGGAGGTTGGGGTTTTAGTTTTAAAGGTTAAAGTTGGTGAGGAGGTTGGGGTTTTAGTTTTAAAGGTGAAAGTTGGTGAGGAGGTTGGGGTTTGGCTCGGGGTTTTAAAAATTGGTGAGGAGGTTGGGGTTTTAGTTTTAAAGGTGAAAGTTGGTGAGGAGGTTGGGGTTTGGCTCGGGGTTTTATTCGAATAAATTAAGAGCTCTGGACTATTTTTCAAAACCATGTCCATAATATATGAGACTTGGAAATTTAATATTTCTATTAATTTAGATAATTTTTTTTGATATTCCTTTTCATCATAACAACTTGCACGCAGAAAATAAATTAAAAATCAAGATATGAAATTAGATAGCTCAGCATCAGTAAATTTCTCAATAATTTCTCTTGTATATATATATCTGGTTGTTGAAACTTTCTCTAAAATTAAATTATTATTAAAAGTTTGGAACATTTCCTTGATGTTAAAACCACTTAAATATGTTACTAATTCTGGTTCATTAATTTTATTTAAATCTCCAATAATTAATTTTGCTATTCAATTATAATTAATTTTATTCATAGATCAAATTATAAAGGAATATCTAAAAATAAGAAGAAAAAAATGGAGGAATGGAAATTTATTTCTAGAAAATAAAAAGTGGTTTTGTCAAATTTGCAATTATAAATTAAACTCGTTAAATAAAAGGAATAAAGTTTTAAATTATGTGGTGAAACCAAAATAATTATATATAAATTTAATTCAAATTCATTTGTGTCTATTTCGTTTTATATACCTTCTTTAATCGTACCTTACTTGAAATGTATCATTATTATTCCTAAAATATCGACTCTTTTTTTAGTTCTATATCAATACTTTTAAAACAAGTATTTGAACGCAAATCAAGAATAGTGGGTTCAATAATTAAGGGTTTTAGTTTAGAAATGAAGCCATACCTTTTCAAAATATTGAAATGTTTTAAAAAATAAAGCATGTCCATTTTTAAATTCAAAATTTGAGAATTTAGAGATGAAGCAATAAGATATTCATAAATTCTTAAAGAATACTTGCTTTTAAAATTTTAATTTCAGATAATTTTGTTTGCACATAATTAGAGGTTAATTTAGAACAAGGAGGAATGAAGTCTTGATTCTATTTTGCCTCAGTATATCTTTGCTTCGATTACATTATCAATTCTTTGAAAGGCGGACATCTAAGGCTCAACAGTCTGACAATTTTCAGCCACTTTGGGCAAAATGACCTTTATTGATGCAACCTTGTCTGTAACCTCATCCGAATACTCTATAGTATCGGGAGAGTAGGGTGAAACTAATTCGCCAAAAAATATAAGGTCTTCTGATTGTGTAATCAAAATCTTCTTTATTTAGTTCTTTTTTAAGGTTCTTTTACTGGTGATACAGCATATGAATTATCTCCAGTAAAAGAACCTGAGTTTAAAAAAGGGCAAATTTTGTAAAAGATTTGAAATTAGAGATTATTGGATTATCTGTTGAAATAGAAGCTGAAATCGCGATGATTGAAGAAGAAGAAAGTAAGGAAATGTTTTTAAAAGAATATGGGCTTAAAATTTCTGGATTAGACAATCTAATTGCGAAATCATTTAAATGATTAAATTTACTTACATATTTTACAGTTGGAGTGCAAGAAACAAGAGCATGAGTTTTTAAGAATGGAATGACAGCTCCACAATGTGCCGGAATTATTCACACTGACTTTGAAAAAAACTTTATTAGAGCGGAAATTATTGAGTATGATGATTTTATCAAATTTAATGGAGAAAAAGGTGCTAAAGATAGCGGGAAAATGCGCCTAGAAGGCAAAACATATAAAGTTAAAGATGGTGACATTTGTAACTTTAGAATTGGTAAATAAATCTATTTTCTTTTTTCTAATACAATTAATGATTCAATATGTTTTGTTTGTGGAAACATGTCATAAATTTTGTTATAGATGATTTTATAATGTTTTTTTAATTTGGAAAAATCAGCCGCCTGTGTTCCGGGGTTGCAGGAAAGATAAATAATTCTTTCTGGTTTAAATTTTAAGATTAATATTTTTATCACCTTAGAACTTAAACCTTCTCTAGGAGGGTCTAAAATGAATGTATTAAAATGGGAGCTGTTCTTCTTTAAAAATATTTCAACATCAGCTTTTATAAATCTAACATTAGTAATTTGATTTTGAACAATATTTTGAACTGCATTTTTATATGAATCCTTATTATTTTCAACAGCAACAACAGAATCAGAAATATCACTAACATAAATAGCAATCGTCCCTATCCCAGAATATAAATCTAAAGTTTTTCCATTTTCTATCACATACTTTTTTATATCTTTGTAAGCTTCCTCAGCAACTTCTTTATTAACTTGGTAGAATGATCCAATTCCAACATTAAATTTAAGACCAAACATTGAATCTGTAGTCATCAATCCTGATTTTTTGTCTCCCACTATTAGAGTATCTAAAGATCTATAAATTATTTCTCCGGGAAGTTTTTCATCGTACTTTATGTTAGATAACATATAGTTGTTAATCTCAATTTTATTTTTGGTTTTCTTTTGATAAAAATATCCATCGTGTAAAGTTATTTTATTTCGATAATAAAATTCTTTTTTTCCAACAAAGGTCTCTAAATCTTTTAATTCTGTTTTTGCAATATTTTTAAAATCATTTAACACTCTTTCTTTCTTAAAAGCTAATTGCTCTGCTTGATTCATATGAATGAGTTCATAACCTCCTATTAAATTAGCATTTTCAAATACTTCTGTTCTTCTATTTTTTGATGGTTTGATTATTTCTACTATTTCACCGATTGAATATTTATCTTTTTCAATTACAAGTTTTATTTTTATTTCTTCATTTTTTATGGAACCAAATATATAAATTGGTTTGTTATTAACAAAAGCAACACCTTCTCCGTTTTGATTATATTTTTCAATTGTTACTATCATTTCGTTCCTTGATATTAAAATAATATTTAATATTTTCCTATTATTATAT
>JBOGBM010000039.1:0-25827 GCA_051656205.1 Metamycoplasmataceae bacterium | reverse complement strand
CAAATGCAACCAACAAGGTGATTTGCTTCTAAAGTTGAAGGTGAAAATAGTTTTGGTAACATTGAATCATTGTTGGATTTTGCTATTGCTAAAGGTGTTTATAGTATTCTTTTAGATAAAAACTATCGTTCTAACTATGCTTCATTAATGACATTTAATTCTGAAATATTTTATAAAGGTGAATTGGATGTCGTTGATATTAACTCAAAGAGAAAAGAAACTCCTATCGAAGTAATTAATGCTGAAGGTGTTTGAGATGAATCTATAAATAAAGTTGAGATTGATATTGCAATATCTCAAGTGATAGACAATCTTCATAAATATAAAAAGATAATTTTATTGTGTTTTAATGGTTCTCAACAAACACAAATTGAAAAACTTATTTTCACTGAATATCCTGATATAGAAAAAGCAATAAGCACTAATCAATTATTAATTAGAAATATTGAAAATATACAAGGAGACGAAGCCGATCTAGTTATAATGACAATTGTCTATGATAAACATACTAAATTACATGCGTCCTATGTTGCAAAACCTGGTGGTAAAAATTCACTTAATGTGGCAATATCAAGAGCTAAATCTAAAATGATAATTATAAAATCCATAATGGCAGAAGACATAAACAATCCTAGTGGCAGTGAAGATATTAATGTTTTTAAGGAATGATTAAGATTTCTAGATTTACCTGAAGACTTGAAGAAAGATTATATTAAAAAAATTAAAAAGAAATCAAAGCTAACTCAGATTGAATTGGAAAAACAAGCATTATTAGAATCTTTTTATAACGGAATCATTAATGGATTAGATAATTCGTTAGGAGTAGATATAATTAAAAACTTTTCAATCGGCACAATCCAAATAGATCTTGCAATAATTGACAAAACTAATAGAAATTTTATTCAAGGTTTTCTAATTGATAATTTCTCCTATTTCAATTCATATGAAGAGTATGTAATTGATCGAGATCTTAAGAATTTCTTATTATTAAAAAAATATCCAGTCATTAAAATTAATGAAATGAATTGAGTTATAAATAAAGGGAAAATAATTCACACAATAAATGCTATTGTTAATAAAAAACAGTTTTCTAATAAACAATTACTTGCCGACAGAGAACAAGTATAAACCAAGTATTTCAATATCTTCAATATACTTTCAATTATTTAATTTTATATAACAAGAATTGCCTCCTGAATATAAATATAATGTATCTAATGGCATTTCAAATTTTTTAGATAGTTCTTTAATTACTATTTTATGACCTTCAATTATCCCGATACTAAGAGCTTCTTGTGTGTTCTTTCCAATATTTTTCCTTGTTGATTTCAGTTGCGTATCTGGTATCATGGTCTTTTCTATTAGTGCATCGTATGATATTTTTAATCCTGGTAAAATAATACAACCAATTATCGATCTATCTATTACAGCAGAAATAGTTGTTGCTGTTCCTAGTGAGGCTATAACAATATTCTTGCCAATTGACAGAGCATAAATGGCCGAGGCTATCATATCATTACCTATTTCTGATTTATTATCTAATAAATCTAAATTAACAATATTTTGTGTTAAATAGTTTAGAAAAATAACTTTAATATTACTAAATATATTTTGTATTTTAGCATTAAATTTTTCAACAACTGAACAAACAAATATTTTTCGTGGTTTAATATTTAATTCATTCAATATTTCATTAGTGTTTTCAAATATTTCATTTGTATATTTTTTGACAGTTTTAATATTATGGATAGATTCTTCAAAAATAGCAAATGTAGTTCTAGTATTACCAATTGAAATATACAGATTATCCTTCATTTTGAAATCCTATATTTTTTCTATACCATTCATATATGGAATTAAAATCTTTGGAATATCTATTGTTCCATCAGGATTTTGATATTGTTCTAAAATTGCCGCAATAACCCTATCTATGGCAAGACCCGAACCATTAATAGTATGTGCATATTTTATTTTAGAATTTTCATCTTTATATCTTATCATTGCTCGTCTTGCTTGAAAGTCACCAAAATAAGATATTGAAGACACCTCCCTATATCTTTGTTCAGAAGGTAATCATAGTTCTAAGTCATATGTTATTTTAGAACTAAATCCTAAATCACCTGTGCATAACAATAATTTTCTATATGGTATTTCTAAAGCAATCAATAAGTTTTCGGCATCTTTTACCATTTTTTCAAATTCAACAATAGCATCTTCTTGATTTACTATTTTCACCATTTCCACTTTATTAAATTGGTGAGATCTAATTATGCCTCTTGTATCTTTTCCTGCCGAACCAGCTTCAGACCTAAAACAAGGGGTTAGTGCACAAAATAATTTAGGTTTTTTTAAATCAATAATTTCATTATTATAGAAATTTGTTAACGGAATTTCTGCTGTTGAAATCATTCATAAATCAGTATCTTCAATTTTAAATAAATCTTCCTTAAATTTAGGCAATTGACCTGTTCCATACATAGTGTTTGAATTAACCATCAAGGGAACGCTCATTTCTGAATAACCATTTTTACTATGTGTGTCCAACATGAAGTTAGCAAGCGCTCTAGTTAGTTTAGCTCCAGCATTTTCAAAAATCACAAATCTAGTTCCTGACATTTTTACTGCTCTCTCAAAATTAATAATATCTTTTTCAACACCAATTACATAATGAGGTTTCATAGCTTTAACAAGGCCTCTACCGATCTTAGGAAATTCGCTAACAACAACATTATCATCCTCGTTTTTTCCGATGGGAACAGATTCCATAGGAATATTAGGAATACTTGGCAATATTAAATCTAATTCCTTTTGCAAATTTTCCACAATTTTTTCTAATTCATAAATTTTAGTTTTTAATTTATTGGCTTTTTCTAACAAGGGTTTTTTGTCTTTAGCTATACCTATTTCTTTTGAAATCAAATTTCTTTCTGCCTGAAGTTTAGATAGAGAAAAAATATAACTATTTCTACTTGAAATATTTTTTGAAATATCTTCAAGAGTTTTAGAATCAAAATTCCTTGTTTTTAATGAGTCAATAACGATATCTATATTGTTTTTAAGTAATTTAACATCAATCATAGTTATAATTATATATTTTTAATAAAAAATTCTTTATTTTATTTATAATTTAAACCATGAAATTTGATGTAAAGATAATTCAATTACCTAATAAAGTTCTAAGAAAAAAATCAAGAGATATTCCTGTACCGTTAAGCAAAGAAGATGACTTATTAGCTCAACAAATGATTTATCATGTCACTGATAGTATTAAGGAAGGTTCAACATTTAGACCAGCTGTGGGAGTAGCGGCCATTCAATACGGAATTCCTAAAAATATGTTTTTTGTTCACATTTTAGATAGTGAAGATAATCTTCTTTTTAGCGATGTGATTATTAATCCAAAGATTTTGGGAAAAAGTCATGGAATGGTTGCACTTAAACAAGGTGAGGGTTGTTTAAGTGTCAAAGAATCTGACCCCAATCAAGAAGGGTTCATTAAAAGATCAGAAAGAATAGTTGTAGAGGCTTATTCTTATAATGAAAAAAAAATAAAAAGATTTGACTGCAAACAATTCTTGGCAATTGTTTTTCAACATGAATTAGATCATTTAGATGGCAAATTATTTATTGATCATATTGATAGTAAAAATCCATGATCAAAGGATGACGATTTAAAACTTCTGTAATTTTATAAGAGGAGTTAATTATTAGCAATGCTTTATAAAATTAACACTTATTTTTCTAAAATTATAATATAATTGTTTTAACTTATTAATTTAAGAACTTTAAATTCAAGAGATTCAAATTTAAAATTAGGAGAAGATATGCAACCAACAAAATTTTTTGGTTTAGGTGGAATGCAAGAAATTGGTAAATCAACTCTTGTAGTAGAACATAATGACAAAATATTCATAATAGATTCTGGAATTAAATTCGGAAATGGTTCTACTACTGGAATTAAAGGAATAATACCAAACTATAAATATTTAAAAGATAATGAAAATAAAATAAAAGGTTTGTTTTTAACACATGGTCATGAAGACCATATGGGTGGAATACCTTATTTATTACAACAAATAAACTTGGAATTTATTTATGCTCCAAAAATCGCTATAAAATATTTAGAAGCAAAAATCAGTGAAAGAAAACTAATAACAAATGTGAAATTCATTGAAATAGAAAAAGATGAAAAATTTGTATTCGATGATGTAGTTGTTGATTTTTGAACAGCTCAACATTCAATTCCTGATGCTTTTGGTATTAGAATTTCAACCCCAAATGGCTCACTAATGTTTACTGGTGATTTTAGGTTTGACTATACCCCAATAGGTGATTATACCGATTTCACTAAACTTGAACAAATAGGTAAAGAAAATCTGTCAGTTTTGTTTTCAGACTCTACAAATGCCATGAGACCCTTTCATTCGCCTTCTGAAAAGGACATTTTAAAAGATATTAGAAATTATATGGAAAAAGCGGAAAAGAAAATAATTATTACCGCTTTTGCGTCTAATATGACTAGAATTAATGCCATTATTGAAATAGC
The DNA here is from genome assembly GCA_051656205.1 of Metamycoplasmataceae bacterium. Classification (GTDB taxonomy): domain Bacteria; phylum Bacillota_I; class Bacilli_A; order Mycoplasmatales; family Metamycoplasmataceae; genus UBA710. The sequence continues at coordinate 21,281 of JBOGBM010000039.1, read as the reverse complement.
TGCTGAATTAGGGAAGAAAGTTGTTTCATTTGGGCGTTCAATGGTTAATGGCGTTAATATAGGTAGAGAAATTGGATATATTAATGTTGATCCGACTGTTTTTATTGATAAGAAAAATATTTCGAAATATGATGAGAATGAGATTGTTATTTTAACAACAGGATCTCAAGGTGAACAATTAGCAGCATTGGCAAAAATGTCAATTGGGAAACATCCACAGGTTCATATTAGAAATGGAGATCTAATAATATTTTCATCTTCACCTATTCCTGGAAATAGAATGAAAATTGAATTATTAATTAATAGTTTATATAAACTAGGTGCAGATATTAAAGAGAATAGAATTGATGGATATCTTCATACTTCTGGTCATGCCTATAGAGAAGAACATGATAAAATTTTTCAGTTAACAAAACCTGATTATTTTGTTCCATATCATGGAGAATATAGAATGTCAGTTGTTCATGGTCAAACAGCTGTAGAAAATGGTGTAAAACCAGAAAATGTTTTTATAGCTGCTCAAGGGGAGGTTTATGAATTACTCAATAGAAAACTAACACTTTCTGATCAAAGAATAGATGTGTCGCCAATCTATATCGATGGAGAGATTGCCTCTGAAAAAACTTCCAAGATTATTAAGGAAAGAGAATTGCTTGGAAAAAGTGGATTCATCCATGTTGTTGTGACAATAAATAAATCGAGAAATGAAATTATTGGAAGAACAAAAATTATTTCCAGAGGAACACTTTATGTTAAAACATCTCTTCCTATTATTACTGAATCAAAAAGATTGGTTCATGGAGCTATTTTATATAAAATAAAAAATCATGAAGGTTGAACCACACAACAACTTAAGAAACTAATTCAAGAAAGACTTCAACCTTACTTTTATAAAGTTAAAAGAAGAAAACCGGTTATTACTTCTACTATTTTTTATACAGATGATTTAAAATTAATAACTCCAAAAGAAAATAATGAAGACATAAGCACAAATTAATACCACATTATTTTTTATTTCTAAATTCGTATTCAGTTTTAATAATCTCTTCTAATGAATATTTGGGTGTTCAATTCAAAGTTTTTATTACTTTATCGGTATTAGCATATAGTTGAGCAGGATCGCCCTCTCTAGGTTTGGCGATTTTACTTTTAATTTCTATTCCTAAAACCTCATTAGATTTATTTAATACTTCCAACACTGAATAACCGGTTCCAGATCCTAAGTTAAAAATATCAGATTTTTTATTTTTTATTGATCACTCTAAGCCTAATATATGAGCATCCACTAAATCAACAACGTGAACAAAATCTCTAATACAAGAACCATCTCTTGTATTATATTTAATACCAAAAACACTAAATTCCTTTTTGTCAATTACAGATTGAATGATACAGGGCAACAAATGAGTTAAATTAATTCCCTTAACGCCTATCTTTCCACTTCTGTGTGCGCCTGCAACATTAAAATATCTAAAGATTACATAATGAGAATTTTCAGCTTTTGATCAACCCCTAATTATTGCTTCCGCAGCTAATTTTGATTCGCCATATGGATTGATTGGCTCCTTGACATCTGTTTCAAGTATTGGCACATTTTTTGGTTCGCCATAAACTGCTGCGGTAGATGAAAAGATGAAATGTTTTATTTTAAATTCGGTTGCAAGTTTTAAAAGTACTTCAACACTATGAGTGTTATTATCAAAATATTCTAATGGTTTAATAACACTTTCTGGAACAACAATTTTTCCTGCAAAATGCATAATTCCAACAATATCTTTTTCTTTTTCAAAAATTTTTTTAAGACCCTTAGCATCTCTAATATCTATATTATAAAAAATTGCATCTTTGTGGATATTTGATTCAAAACCTTTGGATAAATTATCTACGATTAAAACCTTATATCCTTTTTCAATTAATGCATAAACAGCATGAGATCCTATATACCCCGCCCCACCAGTTACTAATATTTTCATTTCTCTTCCTTCGAATTAGTTATACCAAATGTTTTTTATATCTTTACTTGAATTCTATAATGTTAAATAATTATATCTTAATAAAATGCATTCCATTATATATAATATTTAATTACATAAGATTTGAAGTAGGTTTTAAAATGAAAAAATTAGAATTTGGAACAGCTGGAATTCGGGGAGTACTTGGTGAAGGTGAGAGCAATTTAAATTCTACTCATGTGATTAGAATTATTAATGGTTTTGCCAAATATTTAATTGATAACTTACAAGATGCTAGATCTCGCGGTGTTGTAATTGGGCGCGATAATAGAAGAGAAAGCAAAAATTTTTCAGAAATTGCAGCAGTCATTTTATCAAACCATGGAATTACTGTCCATTATAATGAAAAGATTGCTCCCACTCCTTTTATTTCATATGCAACTAGAATGCTAGGAGCCGTAGGAGCCATAAATATAACCGCAAGTCATAATCCAAAAGAATACAATGGTATAAAACTATATAACTCTTCCGGATGTCAATTACTACCAAAAGAAATCTCTAAATTACTATTATATTTTGAGCCTTATGAAAACTATTTACAAACTAATATTAATTTCCAAATTACCAGCCTTATTAATTATATTCCTTCTTCCCTACTGGATTCTTACTTAGAAAAAATATTAAAGATAGGCGGTGAAATATCAACACTATCAAATATAAAAGTTGCTTATACACCACAGCATGGAACTGGAGCCGTTCCGATTAAAAATTTATTTGAAAGATTGAATATTAAAGCCTTTTATGAAGAAAGAGAAATGAAGGAAGATGCAGAATTTACTTTTTCTGAAAATCCTAACCCTGAAAATAAATCATCATTTAATCATGTAATTAAAATAGCAAAAGAAAATAGTTGTGACATTGTTTTAGTTACAGACCCAGACTCGGACAGAGTAGGCGCTGCAATCAAGCACAATAATGAATATAAAATAATTACAGGAAATGAAACGGCGATTTTGATTTTTAATTATTTAATTAATTCAAGATCTAAAGATGAATTAAAGAACTATTATCTAATATATTCATTTGTTTCATCATCTCTACCTAGAAAAATAGCTGAAAAAAATGGAGTAACATCTTATATAACAGAAACAGGTTTCAAATGAATTGGAAGCTTAATAGAAGAAATTTCTAAAAAGAATCCAAATCAAAAATTTCTTTTTGCTTTTGAAGAAAGTTACGGATCTCTTATTGATGAAAGTATTGCTAGAGATAAAGATGCAATACAATCAGTAATGATTCTGACTAAAATGACAAGTTACTACAAAGAGAAGGGGTTAGATTTAATACAAGTATTAGAAAATATTTATAATGAATATGGATTTGTGGAAAGTAGCGTTATTTCCTTGAACATTTTGTCAGAGAACCATCTTTCGCAAATTAAAAAAACGTTCGCAAATTTAAGAATTGAAGGCGCTACATTTATTGACTATAATAAAGGAGTGGGTTCAATTCAACCTAATGATATGTTTGCATATGAATTTTCTAATGGTTCTTGAATTTCTTTAAGACCATCTGGAACCGAAAACAAGATAAAAATATATCTATTTTTTATTAATAAAGAAAAAGAAAAAGCAATCTACCAATACAATAAGTATTTAAAATTGCTTTCAGCATTATAATTATTAATTCATTTATTTTTTGGTTGAACCAGTAGCGACACGACGATTGAATCTCTCAACTCTCCCTGCAGCTCTAGCAACTGAATTATCGCCAGTATAGAATGCATGACAACCTGAACAAACATCAATTGTAACATCCTTTGAAGTTGTTAGTAATTGATGAGGTGTATTACAAGTCGAACACTTAATTGTCAATAATTCTGATTTTGGATGTATGTCTTTTTTCATAATTTAATCCTTTTGTAGTTTATATATTTTTAAATTATATATTAAAAAATAAATAACAAAATATAAATTATCTATTTAGGAAAAACCAATTTTAATTCATACTCCGAAAGATTTCAGAAACCAATCTTATTAAGTTTTGCATAATTCTCAGATTCGATTAATTGATCATAGTAATTTGTATCTGGATAATAAAAGAAGTTGCCTTCAATTTTAGAAATATATTTAACTCTTGCTAGTCCGCTTTTTAATAAAGTTTTTGATAATTCTATTGAACCATAATTAATTCTTGTTACCATTCTTTTGTATGTATCTAATTTCCAATTTTTAATAGTTACAATTTTATTGTTGATTGTTTTATAACTTAAATTTGTTGCTTTTGTAGCATAAAATTTTTGAATACCAACTGTTGGTTTAAAATTATTAGATGCATCAAAACTTTCAGGAGTATCAACCCCCAGTAAACGATATCTTAGCTTGTTACTATCTTCAAACGTATCACCATCAATAATTTTGGTAATATATGTATATTCACTTTTATCTACACAAGAGGTTAATGATAATACAGGAATACTAATCGTCAATATTTTAGTTATATTTAAAAGAATTTTTTTAAACTTTCTATTCTTTTTCAATACATACCATCAGCTTCATATTGCAATTATATTGAATTACATCTTTAAAAAATTTTAATTACACAAATATGATATAAACATTATATTTATACTAATAACAAAGAACATTAATAAAAAAACAGGACAATAATTCCTGTTTTTTTATTACTTCTAAGCTTTATTAGCTGAGCCAAGTTCTTGAATTTTTTCTCTAACAGTATTTTCCATTGCTTTTATACCTGGAGCATATAGTTTTCTAGGATCAAAGTTTTTCCCTTTTTTTGCCTCACCTGATTCAACATATGCTCAGATTGCTTCAGCATTTGCAATTTGCAGTTCGGTATTAATATTAATTTTAGCAATACCATTTTGAATTGAGTGTAGAATTTGATCTTTAGGAATTCCTGAACCTCCATGAAGAACCATTCCAATACCACAAGCATTTGATAGACTTTGTAATGCTTCAAAATTTAGAGATTTTCATGTTGATGGATATGGACCATGAATATTTCCGATTCCAGCAGCAAGAAAATCAATTCCTAATTCCGCCATCTTTATTGCTTCTTCAGGAGAACCAATTTCACCATCACCAATAATTCCATCTTCTTCTCCTCCGATCGAGCCAATTTCTGCTTCAACTGAAGCATCATATTTTTTAGCCAATGCTACTATTTCTTTTGTGTTTTCGTAATTAACCTCAAATGATTCATGAGAACCATCATACATAACAGAGGTATATCCTGCTTCAAGAGCTTTAACAGCACCTTCTTTTGATCCGTGATCTAAATGCAAAACAACAGGAATTGTTATATTTAAATCACTAATTAAACCATTTACCATTCCAACTATTGTATTATAACCACCCATATATTTAACTGCACCTTCCGATGTTCCTAAAATTATTGGTGAATTTTCTGCTTGTGCAGTCAACAATATTGTTTTTGTTCATTCTAAATTATTAATATTAATGTGAGGAATTGCATATTTTTCCTTAAAAGCCTTTGCAACAAGATTTTTAGCATTTACTAATAATGATTTGTTTTTTTGTTTAAATAAACTCATATTTATTACTCCTATTAATATTTTATTAAACAAAATTATAACATTTATTTGTAAATATTTTCATGAGAGGTAAAGGTATTGAAAATTCAATGAATTTCATTTTGTTTATATTGAGATTTTATTGGTTTCTTCAATAATTTTATCAATTTCACTTTTCGATTTAATGATGGCCCCAGAAGCTTTTTCATGACCACCTCCACCAAACATCTTTGCAATTTGATGAACATTATGAACGCTTGATCTTAATCTAACTCTAATATCTCCATTTTCTTGTTCAATGAAAAAAATTCATATTGTATAAGGTTGTATATTTGCAAGAAAATCCACTCTATTTCTATTTTCTTCAGTAAGATTTAGTTCTCTTGCTTTATCAAGACTTAAATAATAATAAATTGTATTTCCTTTAGTTTCATAATTATTTAGTACTTCCTTCTGAAAGGTGATTTCATTAAGAGTTCTTTTTAAAAGATTATTATGGATTCATTGAACATTAAATTTTGTTTTTAATAATTTAGATACTAAATCAAATGTTCTTGAAGAAGTTTTATCAAATAAAAATCTTCCAGAATCAGTGTATATTCCCAAATATATATAAGAAGCTGCAAGTTTGGAGATTTTTCATTTTAATTTAATTGCTAATTCAGCTATTTGTTCTGCAGAAGCACAAAAACTTTGATCTACTCAAGAGTAAACAGGATTAACATCATCTCCACCTATATGGTGATCAATTCTTAAAATATTTTTGATTTTCTTTTCTACTATGAGTTCGGCTTTTTCTATTCTGTTGGAATAGTTTGCATCAACAATAATACCTAGTGATTCATTTAATATCTTCTCATTAGGAATAGAATCATGTTTAAAATCCATGAAGGATAATACATTTTTGGAATCACCAATTGCATATACCTTAATATTAGGAAAGTTATCTTTTATTAATTCTCTTAAACCAAATTGTGATCCTAAACAATCTCCATCAGGATTAATGTGATGGAAGATAACGATTGATTTATGTGTACTAATAATATCTTCAATTTCTTTTAAATTCATTAATATATATTTTAACTTAAATAAGTATGAAAATAATATTTATATTTGATATAATTTATAAAATAACTTATCTTAATTCGTCACAATAAATATGAATAATTCAATAGATTGAAATGGAGTTGGAATGTCTAATATAAAATTTTTTGCCTTAGGTGGTTTAGACGAAAATGGTAAAAATTCATATGTCCTTGAAGTAGAAGGGGACATATATATTGTAAATGCCGGAACTAAGATTCCTATTTCTGCTTCTCATGGCATTGACACATTAATCCCAAATTTTGCTTATCTTCAAGATAATGCAAATAGAATAAGGGGTTTATTTATTACTGATGTTCAAAATGAATCTTTTTCAGCGTTGCCATGATTACTAATGATGGTTCCAAAATTAACCATATATTGTTCAGATTTTTCAACCTTTTTAATTAGTGAAAGAATTCCGAAATATGATATTGGTAAACCGCAATATGAACTTAGAAATATTAAGCAAAATGGCGAAAAAATTGGTTCTATAACGGTTGAACCCATTGAACTTGCTGGATCTTTACCTGGAACAATTGGGTTCAATTTTAAAACCGATGATGGAAGCATTATCTTTATGTTCAATTTTGTAGTTGATGATTTAGGGGTATATGGTAAAACAAACATTGAGAAAATTAAGCAAGAAAATCCTAAAATATTAGCTTTAATTCTAGATTCTGGAATGTCAAATTTTAATGGTGTTTCTAGTCAGCATATTGATATAAAAAATTTAGTAGGAAACAAATTTAATTCTATAAAAGGTGATGAAAGAATAATTATTGGTTCTTATGATCATGAAATGTCTTCGTTACAGCAAATTTTGGATTTAGCACTTGCGAACAATAGAACAGTAATTACTTATGGAAGAATATATCACCAACTTCTAGAATATTTAATTAGTTATAATCCTAATTTAAAACTTCCTAAAATAGTTGATTATAAGAAAATCAAAGATGAAAAAAGTTGTGTAATTATTGTCACTGGGACAGTTGAAAGATTGTATAAAAGATTTGTCAGAATAACTGATGATAACGATGTCTATCTAAAGATAAAAAATAATGATCATATTATAATGATTGCTGCCCCTGTTAATGGTCTTGAAACAGAATCAACTTATGCTCTAGACGAGTTGGCTAGAAAAACACCTCATATTGTTGATTATACGGATAATGAATTTTATCGTTGTCGACCTGCAAAAGAAGATATTTATAATATAAATAAAATTCTTAAACCAGAATATTTTATACCAGCACAAGGATTATATAGATATCTAATAGTGGCAACAAAGGAAGCAATTCGAGCGGGTTTAACACAAAACAAAACAATCCCCTTACAAAACGGAAAAATTGCTAGATTCAAAGATGGTAAATTAATTTCCCAAAAAGAAAGAATCTCTGAAGTGGGAGATGTGATTATTGATGGTTTTGGAGTGGGTGATATTTCGAAAGAAGTCATCTATGAAAGAGAAGTAATTGCAAGAGATGGTGTTCTTATAATATCTGCACTTTATGAGAAAAAAACCAAACAATTATATGATAGCATTGATGTTAAATACATAGGTGTTATTACTTCTGAAGTAAGAGATGAAATGGATAAATTAATAAAAGAAACAACAATTAGTGTTTATTATAATGGTCTCAAACAAGGTGCAAAATTTAATTTATATTCTATTCAAGATAACATAAGAAAAATTATTAGAAAAAAAATATTCAAATTAACAGACAAAGAGCCAATGGTGGTTGTCATTTTTAATGAGATTTAAAAATAATATATATTATAATTAAGAAATGATTAGACAGAAAAAGATAGAAAAAATTGGTAATGATTCTAAAAATAATTACTATATTTGAAGTAATGGTCGTCTTTTTTCTTTAATATTGCTGGCAATAACACTTCTTTTTTTTATAATTTCAATTGTACAAATTCCTTTTTTGTCAGCAATCCCTGGTTATACATTTGGTCTTGCCTTTGGATACTATTCCTTTATATTTTATATAGTTTTTGCATATTATGCTACCTCTAAACTCTTTAATTTAAATATATATATAATAAAAATGATTTCTAAAACACGTGTATTTAACTATTCATGAATCAATTTCTTTTTATTAATATTCGGTATTGTCTTAATTATTGAAACTACTATTTATATGGTAAATAATAGTTCTCCATTTCCTGGAATGGAGGTATGAAAAATTAATTTTAATACTTGATGAGAAAATTTTACTATGGCTAATAATTCACTCGAACCACATATAATGAATGCTGGTGTTGTTACTAATTTTGTATTATCAATTTTATATTCAGTTGGCGGAACAATCATTTCCATTATTTTTTCAATTTTTTTAATACTATATTTTATTTTCTACTCATTCTTCGGATCTCCAATAAATAGATTTGAGAAAAAAAGAAAAGATAAAAAAGAATTAGAAAGAAAAAATAAAGAACATGAAACTAAAATAGTAGATTTATCTTTCGAAGATGAGCATAAGATTATTGTGTCAGATTTTGGTACTAAAATTCTTGAAAACGTTAGTGAAATAGATGCCGATGAAACAATTCTTAATAGAAAATCTAAAATCAACAAAAGGGAAGTGTTAGAAAAAGAAGACAACAAAATTGAAACCATTCCTTTTGATAATCCATTTGAGGATTCAGGTAATTTTATTTTTAGTGAGAAAGAAACAAAAGAAATAAAATTAAGAAACCAAACACCATTTGATGATACGGGCTTTACTTTTAATAATGAGGATAATAAAAATACTGATAAAATTAAGGTCCCTAATACATATAAACAAACGGGTGAGATTATAATAGAAAAGAACAGTAAAAATAAAAAATATAAAGTAAAGAAGGTAAAAAATGATTAATTTAATGAAATGGGAAGAAGTTCAAAAAATACTTAAAGATGCTAAGGTGACATACTTATTTATTGGAGCAGATTGATGCGGAGACTGTATAATGATGGAACCAATTGTGGAAGAATTACAAAATCATTTTATAAATAATAAAGATGTAAGATTCATTAAAGTTGATGCTGAGGAATCTAAGCTATTTAGGGATGAAAAAAGCGAATATAAAGTTTTAAGAATACCTACACATGTCTTTTTGCAAAAAGGGAAAATTATGAGTATTAAATATGAATATACTCCACTTGAAGTGATGATCGAGGAAATTAATAAATTAATATAATGAATTTAAATAATGTTCCTGAACTTCCTGGTGTATATTTATGGAAAGATATAAATAAAAATATAATTTATGTTGGTAAAGCGAAAAATTTAAAAAAGAGAATGACACAATATTTTAATGGAACTATTAACTCTTTCAAAACTAAAAAAATGGTAGAGCTAATAACAGATTTTGATTTTATTATTTGTAATAATGAGAATGAAGCTTTACTATTAGAAAGAAATTTAATTTCTAAATACAAACCTTTTTACAACATATCTTTAATGGATGATAGAAAATATCCATACATAAATATATCTATTGATAAAACAGGATTATCTATTAGTGTAAAATTTATTGTCAACAATGAGAACAAAAATAACCTTTATTATGGTCCATATATCAATAATGGTGGTTCTAAAATAATGCTAAATTTTTTAAGAAGCGAATGCTTATATGAAAAAGGCCTACCCGTTAGAAAGGCCGGCCCGGAATTTTGGAATAAAAAATTTTTACTTGCAAAAAAAATTCTTTCTAAGAATAATAATGATTTGATATCTGATTTAACTCAAAAGATGAACTATGCAGCAGATAGTGAACAGTATGAAAGAGCAAGTGAATATAAAGATGTTATTCACTTTATAAAAATAAATAAACAAGTTCAAGTAGTTGAATTTAAGGACAACAAAAATATTGATGTTTTGGTCGGAATAATAAAAGAAAATTTCTTGATTTTTTGCATTCAATTTTATAGAAACGGATTATTGATTAATAGTGATATTCAAACTTTGGAAATCAAGATAGATACAACTGAAACTATTAGGCAATTTGTAAATCAATTCTATAAAAATAAGCAATTACCAAAAAAAATAATAACAAATCTAGAACTTGAGTCAAGTAGTTTTTTTTTCGATACAGAAATAGTTATTCCTAAAAAAGGTAATTATTTTGCGATTCTGAATTCTGCTCTTAAAAATGCTGAAGTAAATTCTAATATAAAAATTATGGAATATGAAAGCAGACAAAAAAATATTATTGAAGGTTTAAGCTTTTTAGGTAGGATAACTAATAAAAAAGATCTTAATCATATAATAATGATTGATAATTCAAATTTCAAAAACACAAATGTAGTTTCTGCAATAATTTCATATAGAAATGGAATGCCTCAAAAAGATGAATATAGAAAATTTAACATTGTATCTAACAATAGAAGAAGTGATGTTGAATATATAAAGCAAGGTTTAACAAAATATTTTGAACGAGAAAAAAACATACCCAGTTTAATAATTGTTGATGGTGGAATTCATCAATTAAATGAAGGAAAAAATACATTGAAAATGTTGAATATTAAAGCACCGATAATTGGTTTAGTTAAAAACGAAAGACATAAAACAGATTTTATTATTTTAGAAAATGGTGTAAAAAAGAATATTGATGAAAGAGCATATTTATTTTTAAGTAGAATGCAAGAGGAAGTCGATAGATTTGCAAAATCCTTTTATAGAAATAAAAGTTCAAAAAATAGTTTGGAAGGCAATCTAATTAAAATTGAAGGCGTCGGACCGAAAACGGAGTTGAAAATTCTTAATCATTTTAAAACATACAATAATATTTATAATGCTTCAATTGAAGAATTAGAAAAAGTGGTAAGTACAACAGTTGCTAATAACATTATTAAAGCGTTCAAGGGCTAAAATTATCAAAAATTATTTTATTTCTTATCATGATTAAAACATAATTAATTGTGATAAAATTTAATTATTAAAATGGTCGCGTAGCTCAGGGGACAGAGCACGTGCCTTCTAAGCATGTGGTCGGAGGTTCGAATCCTCCCGTGATCGCCATTTTTTTTTGCTTTTTTTCAAGAAATAATATATGATATTAGTATTATGAGTGAAGAAAAAAATTATTATCAAGAAATAATCGAAGAAATTAAAAAAATACGAGCAACCGATTTAGACCAGGCAGTTTTATTGCTTAAAAAGGAACTTGCAATGCCTTATATACCAAGTGATTATCAAGCAGAAATGCAAAAATTATTTAAAGAATATTCTCAAGATTTTGATAATAAAAAGATTACTTTGACTAGGGAAGAGATCTTGGATATAATAACTTCGGAAGGTCAAAAAAGCGGAAAACTTTCATTGGCACTAACACAAATTTCACAATTTAATTGAGTAGGATTTGAAGATAAAATTCAGGAAATTTTATCATCCCCTAAGATTGTGAAAAATGCTAAAACAATATTCGTTGAAAGTTTAATTATCCAGAAAATGAATCATGATTTTATTGTTGATGAAACTATTATTAATCCATCGAAATTAAAATCAGTGTTTGATTCTAAGTATTGCATTCAAAATATAATGGGAATCGAATCTAAAAATATTGATGATTTAGTTGTTAAAAGGATCGCAATGGAGTCATTTCTAATTTATTTATCAATCATTTTTCCAGAAAATTTAAACTTAAAATATGTTGATGTGGTCGAAGAAATGATCTTAGTTGCTAGAGCATTACTGGGTGATGAAAAGATTCTAAAAGGCAATAAAGAGGCTTCTAAAATTTTCGAAACTATTTCTAAAAATTAGTATAATTATCTTAAAACCTTTTGCATTTTGTTTTATCTGCAAATTCTAGAAAAGAGATATTAAAATATGATTAAAAAAACAATTGATAAAAAAACTTCAGAAATGAGAATTTTAGTTCCTATTCCTAAAGAGGATTGGAAAAATGCACAAACAAAATCTTTTGAAGTATTGGCAAAAAAAGTAAGTATTAAAGGATTTAGAAAGGGTAAAGTTCCTTTAGCAAAGGCAAAAGAATTAATCGATCAATCACAAATATGAGAAAAAGCTATTTTATCTCTTCTTGATAAATATGTTGTAATTGCTTCAAAAGAAATCAAGGATGATGAAATTATTTTGGATCATCCTACATATACTGTTGAAAAGGTGACTAGCGATGAATTAGAAATAATTTTTGTTTATCCTTTGTTTCCTGATTTTAAATTAAAAGATTATAAAAAAACAGGAATTTCTCTAGATAAACCAGTAACTGATGAAAAATTAAAAAAAGAGGTTATTGAACAAGAGAAAAATCTTTTATCCAAAACTGCTGTATTGCTGCCAAAAGAAGGTAAGGATGCTAAAGTTGAAAAAAATGACACAATCATTTTTGATTTTAAAGGTTTCCTTGGTAAAAAGGCTTTTGAGGGCGGAGAAGCTGAAGATTTTGAATTAAAGGTAGGTTCAGGAAATTTTATTCCAGGTTTTGAGGATAAAATAATCGGTTTAAAGTTAGGTGAAAGTAGTATTAAAGTCACTTTCCCAAAAGACTATCACGTTAAAGATTTGGCAAATAAAAATGCAGAATTCAAATTGAACATTAAAGAAATAAAAGCATTTGATTTACCAAAATTAGATGAAGATTTTGTCAAAACCTTAAATATTAAAGATGTTACAACTCCTAGCCAATTAAGAAAATATTTATTAGATTTAACGAAAAGAGAAAATTTAGAAAAAGCAAGAATCAAATTCAAAAATGAAATTTTTTCAAGGTTGTTAAGCCAAAATGAGATTCCTGTTCCCAATACTCTTATGTTAAAAGAAGTGCAAATGTTATCTAAAAAACTTGAAGAGAGTTTAAAAAAACAAGGAATAACAAAAAAAGAATATTTAGATTTAACTAAGATGACAAATAATGAAATTACAAAAGAATTAACTGTTGAAGCTGAAAAGAACATCAAAACTTCTTTACTTTTTGCACATTTGGCTAAAATTGAAAAAATTGAGGCAAGTGACAAAGATTTTGAGCAGCAATATGAAAAGCTTGCAAGAGTTTACAATATCGAAGATGTTAATATGATAAAAGGAATGTTACCTAAAGAAAAACTAGAACCCCAAATAGTAAATGATTTAGTTATTGATATGTTAATAAAATACAATTCTAAATAATCACCAGAAAACTTTTTAATGACAAAAAGTTTTTTTTATATAAAATTATATATATGAATGTTACTAATACAAATTCTCCCAATGATATCAAATCAAAAATTGCTGATTCAAAAAGAGAAAAAAAAGAGAAAAAAAGAGCTAAAAAAGAATCTCTTATTTTTAGATCGGCCGAACTTCGTGCAGCCGAGGAATCATTAAAAAAAATTAATGCTCTTGAAAGAGTAATTAAAAATTTGACTGATGATCAATTAAAAAATAAAACTCGTGTTTTTAAGCAAAGATTAAAAAAAGGCGAAAGTTTATTGAATATTAGAAACGAAGCTTTTGCAGTTGCAAGAGAAGCAACTTTTCGAATCCTTAAAAAAAGACCTTTCGATGTTCAAATATTGGGAGGAATAATTTTGGACATGGGCTCTGTGGCAGAGATGAAAACAGGTGAAGGAAAGACTATTGCTTCAATAGCCCCAATATACTTAAATGCTCTTAGTGAAAAAGGTGTTATTGTTTCAACGGTTAATGAATATCTAGCAACTCGTGATGCTGAAGAAACTGGTAGAGTATTTAATTGATTAGGGTTAACCGTAGGAATTAACAAACCTAAAGCAGGTAAAGAAGAAAAAAGAATGGCCTATGCTTGCGATATAACATATTCAATTCATTCTGAATTAGGATTTGATTATTTGAGAGACAACATGGTTGCTACTTTAAGTCAAAAAGTTCAAAGAGGATTAAATTTTGCTTTAATTGATGAAGTTGATTCAATATTGATTGATGAAGCAAAAACACCTTTAATAATTTCTGGTGGTGAGAAAAATGATTCTAAGTTATATGAAACTGCAAATCAATTTGTTGCTTCCCTAACAGAAGCAGACTATGAAATAGATCATGAAACACAATCGGTTTCATTAAATCACAACGGAGTGAATAAAGCCAATTCTTTTTATGATGTTAAAAATATATATGAAATTCAAAATTCCGAAATTGTTCATCGAATTCAGAATGCATTACGTGCACAAATAATAATGAAACGTGATGTTGAATATATTGTTCTAAATGAGAAAATTGAATTAGTTGATGCATTTACTGGAAGAATAATGGAAGGTAGATCATATTCTGAAGGATTGCAACAAGCAATACAAGCAAAAGAAAAAATTCAAATAGAACCTGAAACAAAAACAATGGCAACAATTACATATCAAAATTTTTTTAGGATGTTTAAAAAACTTTCAGGAATGACTGGTACTGCAAAAACAGAGGAGCAGGAATTTTTGGACATTTACAATATGAGAGTTAATGTTATACCCACCAACAAACCTATAAAGAGAATTGATCATCAGGATGAAGTTTATCTTAGTTATAAATCTAAATTCCAGGCAATGGTAAATCAAATTGAAAAAATTAGAGAGAAAGGTCAACCCATTCTTATCGGTACCGCTGAAGTTAAAGAATCAGAATATTTACATGAACTACTTTTAAAGCACAACATTCCTCATACAGTCTTAAATGCTAAACAGAATAAAGCAGAAGCTGAAATAATTTCTAGAGCTGGTGAATTAAATGCTATCACTATCGCAACAAATATGGCTGGTCGTGGAACTGATATTAAATTAGGACCTGGAGCCGTTGAAGCAGGTGGCCTTTTTGTTTTTGGAACAAATAAAGCAGAATCGAGAAGAATTGATAATCAATTGAAAGGTCGTGCAGGACGTCAGGGGGATATTGGGGAATCCAAATTTTTTCTTTCAGTTGAAGACCAACTTATTCAAAGATTTTCTTTGCAAGATAAATGAAAAGATATTTTTAAAGATGCTGGCGAAAATCAAATTGAAGGAAAAACTATTTTAAGAGCATTTGCAAGAGCGCAAAAAAAAATTGAAGGTTTTAACTATGATAGTAGAAAATCCGTTTTAAATTATGATGATGTTATCAGAAGGCAAAGAGATTTGCTTTATAAACAAAGAGATATTGTCTTGTCTAAATCAGATTTATTTCCAATCATTAAAAAAATAATTAAAAGCGCTAGCGAACAACTAATATATGTCGAAGGTGTTCTTCAAAAAACAGGATTAGTTAATTATAGTAAGCTAACAAATTATATTAATGAGACATTTATGAGAGAAACAGGACTAACTTTTGAAGAGGAACAATTTAAACATTTAACAAATGAATCAATTCCATTATTTTTTGAAAAAGTTATTACTGATCTTTATACTAAATCTAGAAAAATTTCAATAGAAAAATCATCACTAGAATGAATTCAATCAAATGAAAGAACCACTTTCATTGATGTTATTGATGCACAGTGACAATACCATATTGATATTATGGATAAGTTAAGATCCTCAACCAATATTGTTCAATATTCACAAAAAAATCCCTATCAGGTTTATGCTGAATTAGGTTCTTCTAAATTTAATGAAATGTGTCATGAAATTGCTTTCAATACTCTTATATCATTACTAAATAATATTAATATTATTCCAAATCAAACTGAGAAAATTAATATTGATGGTATCATTATTGAAATACCTCAAAATACCCCAACAGAATTGAGAAGTGCAATCATTGAAAAAATAAAAACATCATTCCAATTTGCACAAACTCCTGTCGAAATAAATACTAATAATACTCAAGACATTTTAGCAAAAACAAACACTAATGATAATTCGATATCTTCAAACAGAGCCACAATAAAAAATGAAATTTTCGATGTATTATATGATGAATTATCTCATTTAGATAATACTCTTAATCTTAGACAATAGATTTTTGGGTTATCTATGTCTCTTAAAGATGTCTAATTTCTCTAGGAATCTATTTGTTAAAAATCATTTCTTAGGGACTATTCTTTGTGAAAAGAAGGTTTTATAATAAGAGGCATTGATTAAAATACCTGCGTACAGGAAATAGGAAAGAACAAGTACAAAGGTTATAGAGTAGAGAAAAGTACCGATAGCACCATACTGAGTATAATCTATAAAAGAAGCAATATATCCAAATGACATTATAAAGATAATTGTTGGTATGATAGTAATCATTATTCCAGGCGCAATTTCTTTTCATTTTAACTTAAATAAAGGTGAAAATCTAAATAATAATCCAACACCAATATAACTTC
Source organism: Metamycoplasmataceae bacterium (assembly GCA_051656205.1). GTDB lineage: Bacteria > Bacillota_I > Bacilli_A > Mycoplasmatales > Metamycoplasmataceae > UBA710. The sequence goes on along the minus strand of JBOGBM010000039.1, from coordinate 4,445 downwards.
ATACTGCTAAATAAATTAACATAGTAAAATAAAATAAGGTTTCATATTCTCATCCGAAAATGCGCTCGGTTTCAGAAATTGGTGGTCAATATTTTTGATATAAAGCTAATAGTGGGAGTAATGATAATAAAGATATTATAAAAAATATCGATATAAGAGGAACCATCATTATCCCTCTCAATCTTTTTATTATAAAATTAGTTTGATCTACATGATCGTAAATTGCAGACTGACTGTCAATAAATTTCGACAAACCTTTTGATGAAAATCATATCGAGGAAAGTAATAAAAGAATAATTGTAGTGTTAAAAAAGATAATATTTACATCTGTAGTGTCAATAATTATAAGTAACGTATCAACACCAGGAACTATTTTTGCTAAAACATCTTTTCTAAGAATAATATCTCAGCCTAAACTACTATCTCCAGCTAAAACAGGAATATGGGAAATAGCACTAATAACTAAAATGACAATAATAGATATTGGAATCATAGAAAAAAACAAATATAGACCAAGACCAGCCGGAATGAAATTAAACTTTGGAGAAGACATATTTTCATATGTTGTATTTATCAACTCTCTCTTTTTAATGGGATTTGATAATATCTTTCTATTTAATGCTAATTTTAATGAAATTAAGATAATCATTTTTATAATTTTGTCAAAGATAGTTATTTCAGCTGTGTTTCTATATACATGTTTTAAAACCCATTTGTAATTTTCTTTTTTTGGTTTTGTTTTTTCAAGAGATTCTCAGCCAGATTTTAATTTATTTTTCTTTCGCATGTTTCTCCAAAGCTTTAATTGTGATCTCTGTTGAAATGACTGGATTTGCTTGTCCTTTTGTTATTTTCATAAGTTGACCCATAACAAATTTAATACATCTCTCTCTTCGCTCAATAAATTCTTCTTTTAAATTAGAATTTTTCCTAATTATATCATTTATTAATGTGGATAAATTTTCGTAATCAGAAATTTGTTTTGAACCATCTTGTTCAATCAATTCTCTAACTGAAATCTTAAGATTGATTAATTTTGGAAAAAATTCTTTTAATTGTTTTCCAGAAATAACATTACTAATTGATAAATCAATTAAATCAGTGATATCTTTTTGTTTAATTCCTAAATTTTGAACTTCAGTATTAGAAATTTTTGCTAATTGCATAACTTCAGAAAAGAAAAATTTAGCCAGCACTTCTCTATTTTCATATTTGATAGAATCGAAAAAGGCTGAAGCTGTCAAATTATTTATCAGCAATTCGATGTAAGATTCTGGAATACCATCATTTTTATATCTTTGTCTTTTTTCTCAAGGTAATTCATCAAGAACTATCTGATCTACTCAGGTTCTATCCAAAATTATTGGTGGTATATTAGGCTCTTTGAAATACTTGTAATCAATATCATCAGTCTTTTCTCTCATAACAATGTTTTCTGAAGTACTTTCATCAAATCTCTTAGTTTCTTGCTTAATTTTTACACCCTTCATTATTTTTTTAGTTTGACAATTAATCTCAAATTCAATAGCTTTTTTAACATTATTTAACGAATTAATATTTTTTATTTCAACCTTTTGTCCTAACTTTTTATCGCCAAGCATTCTTAATGACAAATTTATATCTGCTCTTAAAGATCCCTCAGACATTTTAGAATCACTAATATTTAAAAATAAAGCAATAGTTCTAATTGAATCTATATAACTCACTGCTTCTTCAGCTGAATTTATTTCAGCTTCCGAAACAATTTCGATTAACGGAATACCAGCTCTATTGTAATTAATAAACGTTTCTGTTGCTGTATGAATTTGCCTAGCTGTATCTTCTTCAATATGTATTCTATTTATTCTAACATCTTTAGTTTTTCCATTATCAAGAAAGAGAGTTAAAATCCCATTTTTTCCAATAGGTCTAAATTGTTGAGTAATTTGAAAACCTTTTGGAATATCAGTATAGTAATAATTTTTTCTATCAAAATGTAGTTCATTATCTATGTTCATGTTAAGTGATTTAGCAAGTTTAATTGCTTTGACTACCGCCTCTTTATTTAAAGAAGGAAGTGTTCCGGGGTAACCCAAATCAATAACATTAACATTAGTATTTGGTAATGAATGAAAATCATTTCTTGCACTAGAAAACAGCTTTGTTTTAGTGTTAAGTTCTAAATGAATTTCAATACCAATAACAACTTCAAAATTTTTAATCATTTTCCCCTCCTTCGTTTATCATTTTTTCTATATATAAAGAGTGAGAAAATAATTTTTCATCATTATAAATTTTAGAATCAATTGATATATTGAAAGGCATTTTTTCATATTCTCCTAGTTTAAGAGAAATTGAAGGATTCCCGATTAAATTGGAATTTGCTAAAATTCAATTCATAAAATTTTGAGGTGTTTTACCTAAATCGACAAGGAGAGGGGCAATTTCTGGTGAAGAAGGATATATTAAAATATCTGACTCATTATGAATATTGGTAAATCAATCATTAATTAATCTTCTAATTTTTTGAGCTCTTAAGAATAATTTTTCTTGATTATCTTTTTCGAGATAAAAAGATCCCAAAGCTAATCTTCTTTGGACCATAAATCCAAAACCCTTAGTTCTAGTTTTAGAGAAAGTATCCCTTCAATCCTCACCTTCAATTCTTTGTCCGAAATGAACCCCAGTTAAATTTGATAAATTAGAAGAAGCTTCTGAAAATGAAATTATGTCATAAACGGGCTTAATGGCATTTAATAAATCAATATTTAAACTTATTTTTTTAACTTTAATTCCTTTGCTTTCTAGTTTCTTTATAAGTTCAAGATATTTATTTGCAATGTTTTTGTTTAAATATTCAAAACAATCTAAGTAGGCAATTGTTTTTGGTTTTTCAACTGAAATATCAGCTAATTTTAAATCGATAGATGTCAAATCTTTTTCGTCAATACCATAAAGAACTTTAGCAACCTCCAATGCATCATTAACATTATGTGTGAATCAACTCACTGTGTCTAAACTAGATGCATAAGCAAATAAACCTCAACGTGAAACAGCACCATATGAGGGTTTAAAACCTACTTTTCCAATGAAAGAAGCCGGCAATCTAACTGAATCACCAGTATCTGATCCTAGTGCAAAACTAATGTTTTTTGTCAAGGTTGCAGCAGAGCCAGAAGACGAACCACCTACAAGTCTCTTGCTATCCAAAGGATTAGTTATTACTCCTGATCTCGAATAAGTACCGGTTCCAGCCATCGCTAGTTCATCACAAAACACTTTTGCTACCACTGTAGCTCCCTCATCAATCAATTTCTTGAAAGCTGTCGCATTATAATAAGGTTTAAATCCTATCAAGATATTAGATGAAGACGTTGTCGCTCACTCCTCGGTAGCAAAAACATCTTTCAAAGTAAAAATAGTATCTGAAAGTCGCCCTATTTTATTATTCTTATTTTCGAATACTTGAATAACTGCATTATTTGTATCATTTAATAACTCAGTTCTAGCTTTTTCGAAATTTCCTTTATTAATAATCATTATTTTAATATCCTTTTCATGATTACATAATCATCATCATGATAAGTTGCATTAGATAATAATTTTTTCTTATCCAAAGAAGGACCTTCAATATCTTCTCTTAAGAAAGTGATTGGTTGAGAAATTCTAGCCATAGGTTCAATGCCTTCAATATTAATATTTTCAATTCTCTTCATATTTTCTTGTATAAAATAAAATTCTTCTTGAAGAGAGTCTAAAACCTTTTCATCAATGTTAATTAATATTTTATTTGTCATTAGAATAAATTTTTCTTTAGTCATTTTGAAAACTCCTTAATATTAATAATACTATCATTTTGGCTCTGAAACAAACATTGTACTATTTAAATATTCTAGTCCATTATCTAAATTGTGAAAAATGATTTTAGTTGAATGTAGAAAAACCCTTTTGCCATAATCTCCACCATATCTTCTATCTCCTTTAATGGGATAACCTAAGTGTTGTAGTGTAATTCGTATTTGATGTTTTTTACCTGTAATTATTCTTGCATATTTTCTATTATCTTGTGTAAAGAAAATTGTTTCCATTCTGTCACCCGGCAATTTATTTGACAATTTATATCTTTTATTTTTTTTATCATAATTGGCATAGAAGATACAATGTTGTTTTTCAAAAGGAAAATCAGATTTCATAACATAATATTTTTCGAAATCAATTGACTTTTTATTCATTTGGACTAGAGTAGAATAATTCTTTGCATAAACGATTAATCCAGAAGTCGATTTATCAAGTCGACCAATATGTGAAGGTTTAAAAGAATCAATCTTTTGATAATTTAAATATGAAAGCACTTGCAAATCTAAACAATTAGCTTCACCATGAACAGCAATGTTTATGGGTTTGTTTATTACCAAAATATTATCATCTTCAAAAATCTTTTCAAATACAATAGACTGTTTAAGCAC